>JAHDGP010000213.1:5757-7810 GCA_020627525.1 Bacteroidota bacterium | reverse complement strand
GAATGAATTTAAGTTAGCTCGTTTATATTATAACCATCCCAATGCATCGTTGTATGAAAAAACAATTTTAAACGTAAATGATGTTAGTGATTATTTGGATCAATTTTATTTTGCAACCAAATTGTATTATGCAGTTTGCCTTTTTCATCGAAGAGAAACATTGACTGATCAGGAAGACGAGCGAGAAATGCTTTTACTAAATGAAATCAATGAATTAAAAGAAAAAACTATTTTTGAGAATAATAAACATGTTAAAATCTTTGGAGCGTTTTTGGACAGTTACATTAAAAAGGATTATTCTAAACACGGATTATTAAAAGAAGTTTATTTTAATAATATTGAATTGTTTTCAGAAACTGAAAAGCATGATATTTTTCTCTTGTTGAAAACTCTTTTTTACGAAAATTATATGCAAGGTAAATCAGAGTTTTTATCAGAAATTTTTAAATTGAATAAATTTGCTGTTGAAAACAATATCATTTTAGAAGATGATGTCATTGCCAATGAAATATTTAGAAGCATTGTTCAATTAGGTTGTGCAGTGAGAGAGTTTGAGTGGGTGAATAGCTTTATAGTTAAATATAAAGATAAACTGGATGAAGAAAAGAGAGAAGATGTCGTGCAACTTTGTAATGCAATGCTCGCCTTTGCTAGAGGTGAATTTGAAAAAACTTTAGATCATTTATTGTTAGTGAAATTTCAAGATGTTTTATACGGCATAATTGCACGATGTCTAACTTTGCAATCTTATTATGAACTGGAGGACTATGAGGAATCTTTTATGAATTTAACCAATGCCTTTTCTGTGTTCTTGAGTAGAAATAAAATGATTGCGGAAAATGTTAAAAAAGCAGCATTGAACTTTATCCAATTTTCAAAGAGACTGTTCAATCAAAAATTTGCTCCAGAAACCAATGTATTAAAAATTGAGAAAGAAATTTTAGACTGTTCTGTTTTGCTTAATAAAAAATGGTTGACAGAAAAAGCCAAAGAACTATCTGATAAGGTCAAATAGTTCTCTGGCTGAAAATGGGGTATTATTATTTAAAGGGAAAAATTGTAATTTTATTTATGGAAGAATAAGTGAAGCTGTTACACTTCCTGTGCAACCTCCATCCAATTTCATGCTACCCATTTCATTCCCACTGCAAATATTTAAAGATTGAAAATCATTGTAACAGAAGTATTCTGTTTTAGAAGTATTGTTATCAAACGTTATAGTTACCGTCACAGAATGTGCCATTACAGTATAGTAATTATTACATTTTGGTAAGGCGACTTTGTTAGTATTAGAGCTATATGTTGGCCATGGATTAGCTGGGTTGTTAACTTGATCATAATAAATAGTAGTTACTTGCCAATCATATCCAATTGGGTTCAAAGGACCAGTATAAGCATCACATGTTCCTATTTCAACACCATTATCTACAATAAAGTAATAAGCAAAGTTACAAGTAGCAATACAATCATTGGGATAAGGAAGTTCTGGGATGTTAGGAATTTGCACACTGTTAGTACCATTACCTAATCCAGTAGTGCCGATACTTCCACTATTGTATATGGCAGTGTTTCCTAAATTAGAATTATTCGCTACCTGTAAGGTATTCAAACCTGAAGCTTGATTTGTAGAGTTTGTCGTTCCTACTGCATCTACCATATCAGTAACTTCTTCTTTTTGACAACTTGTAAATACTAGAATAATACTAAATACTAGAAAAAAAAATTTTGTTTTCATTTGTGTTAAGTTTAAATTGTTATTAATTCTTTTGTTCTGGTACAAATATGATTCAATAATCAAGTTATTCCAATTACATTTTTTAGACTAAATCCATGAAAAATTAAATAAAAGTGAATTTTGATTACAATGTTTATTGTTGATTTTCAATTGCTTATGGCTGGTATTAAAGAATTTTATCGGTGTCAAAAAATGCCATTTTTATTGGGAATTGAACTTATATTTAGATGAAATTTGGTCTGAAATAGACGATGATGCAACTTAAAAACTAATTTTAACTATGAATATTACAGTAAAATATCAAAGGTTAACGGTTGC
>JAHDGP010000213.1:0-5747 GCA_020627525.1 Bacteroidota bacterium | reverse complement strand
AAGCAATACCGCAAATTACGATTATTAAGTTTACAATTACATCCAGATAGTTTCCTTTCAAAATATGAAGAGCAAGTAAAGCTGGAGGAAATGTTTTTTGAAAAATGTTTGCGAGAAAATAGTAATAAGAATATCATGTTTGGTGCTTTTGAACATGATACCCTAATTGGCATTTGTGGATTTGTTCAGGAAGATAAAAAAGCATTGGAACATTCTGGAGAAATTATTCAAATGTTTGTAATCCCAGAAAAATCAGGCAATAAGATTGGGCAAAATCTAATATCTTATGCAGTTAAAAAAATATTTGAAAACCCAACCATAGAGCAAATTTCATTGTGGGTAAATTCAGATGTAACCAGTGCAAATAAGATTTATGAAAAAGTAGGGTTTAAGGAATATGGATTTATTAAAAATGCAATTAAAGTAAATGATTCATACAAACACCTTCGCTTAATGATGATCTATAAACAGTACGGGTAACCCTCGCGGTTACCCTAAAAAACCCCTCGCGGTTGCCCTAAGTCTTCTGCTTTCTTTTCTTAGAAGCAGGAAACAAAACATTATTCAAAATCAAACGATATCCAGGAGAATTGGGATGCAAACTCAAATCTGTTTCAGGCTCTCCAACATAATGTTTATAATCTTCAGGATCATGTCCACCATAAAAAGTGAAGAAGCCCATACCAAATTCACTATGAATATAACGCGCATCCCCTGTCGGACTCTCACCCATGATCAGCACATTAGGTTTTATTTGACTTTTGTAAAATGATGTTGTTTGACCCATAAATCCTTTGATTACTTTTTTATGATTTTGCGTCAACATTGTTGGAACAGGGTCCCACTTAGCCGAAAAATCAAATAGTGTAAATGCATCCAAATTTTCAGCCACTTTCTGACGCACTTTACTAGCATCAATAGAAGAGTATTCATACTCCATAGGGTTCATAGAAAGCGTAAAATCTTTAAAGGCAAACGTCTTTGAATAATCCAATTTTGAAGTAGCACCTTTATCGGGACTATCACCATCAAACATCCTATCACAAATATCAATACCCTCAGCAGCCAATGCAATATCATAGGTATCTGTTGCCGAACACATGGCAAACATAAAGCCACCTCCAATTACATAGTCTCTAATTTTATGAACAACTGCCAATTTCATTTGAGAAACTTTTTGATAACCCATGCTCTTGGATTTTTCTTCCTCATATTTTACTTGCGACTGATACCACGGACGGCTTCTGTAGGCGCGATAAAACTTCCCATATTGACCTGTGAAATCTTCGTGATGTAAATGCAGCCAATCGTATTGTGCAAGCATATCACCAAGTACTTCTTCATCATACACTTTGTCAAAAGGAATCTCAGCATATTCTAAAGCCAAAGTAACAGCATCGTCCCACGGCAAATCTGGATGTCGAGGTTTTTCGCTTGGCGTATAAACGGCAATCTTTGGTGATTTTTCCAACTTGACAAGATCCATGTTTTGCTCAGGGCTTGCAATTGTTGTTAAAATTAAAGTGTATTGAGCATCTGCAATAATTTCATAACTAACACCTCTAATCAAACATTCATCTGCTATTCTCTTAACATTTGGAATAGCAAAGCTACCTCCCCGATAATTCAACAACCAATCAACCGTTGCTCCCTCATCTAATATCCAATAAGCAATACCATATGCCTTCAAGTGATCTTTTTGTTTTTCATCCATTGGAATCAACAGGTAAGATGCGTGAAGCCATTGAGCAAACAACATCATAAAGCAAAACACCAATATATTTTTCATCATTTATTCAATTTCAAGTCAACTACCAATAATTTATACGCAAAATAAACCCTTACGATACCACAAAAAACGCACTAAAACCCATAACATGCTCAAAATTAACACAATTTAATCGTTCGTACGGGCAACCCTTGCGGTTGCCCCCAAAAAAATAAAAATTATTTCTATTTTTACAACACGTCAAATGGTGATTGTTGAGGTCGTCAGTTTTTAAACCAGACTTTATGAAAAAAATATTTATCCTATTAATTTTTATTGGTTCCATTCAGGCATTTGGACAATATGGAGAAACAATAAGAACAGGACGACCAGGACAGGCAATAGGTTGTTTTACCACAGGAGCAAGAGTATTACAAATTCAATCAGGTATTACATTAGACAATACTAAAACTGATACGAATGCCAACGGCTTTGATTTTAAACAAAATGTGATTCAGTCTTCTACCGTAGTCAGATACGGTATTACAGAAACTTTTGAAATTAGTGGAGTTTTGGGATATAAATCCTTGAAAAATACATTCAATAATGAAGAAACCAAATTTACAGGACTTGACAATACACAACTAGGTGTTCGTTTCAATGTATTTGCTGGAAAAACACCCCTTTGTGTTCAATACAGAGTAAAGTTAAATGCGTTAAGTGAAGATTTTAAAAATGAAGCTTTAGGATCAAGGCTGCTCATAGCAGGAGCGACAAAACTTGGAAATCCATTAACATTGACGGTGAACCTTGGAATGGATTGGTCGGGAAATGCTGTTCAACCCAGCGGGCTTTATGTCTTTAATTTTTCGTTTAGCATAGCTCCAAAAATAGGAGGATTTGTTGAATATTATGGAAATGTACCGCTTATCGAAGATGGGCTTAAAAGTTGGGGAAATAATGTCGACGCAGGTATCGGATACTTAGTAAATAAAGATTTACAATTAGATATTTCAGCAGGGACAAACTTAGATTCATTCGATGCAGGAAGTAACTACTTCATAGATTTCGGAGTTTCCTGGCGCACAAAACTATAGAGCCATAAGGGCAACCCTCGCGGTTGCCCTACTCGCAGATACCCTATATTTTCTAATTTGTTCTTCCCTTATCAGAATAAAATTTGTGATACCCTTCATGTTTACCAGGCATCTCGCAGCCTTTAGTTGAACATTTAGATTTTCCACATGTTCCATTTGACTTTGGGTTTTTCACAACTTTAGACTTACCAGTTTTTTCATATCTGTTTTGGTAAGGGCTTTTTTCCTTTTTCTGAGCTTTCGTAGTCTTCGATTTAGTAACTACTTTTGTGGGATACTTTGTTTCAGCTTTAACTACTTTTGTTTTAGAAGTTTTGCTTGTCGATGTTTTTGAACTTTTAGCTGGCAGAGATTTACTAGGAAGCGTTTGATTGTTTCTACCAGATTTGTCTAATATTTTAGCTTTACTCATACCAGTTTCAGCACGAGTTGCTTTGGTGTTTTTATTTCTAATAATTTTACCATTGCTAGAATTCCCCGAACGTAATATTTTTCCTGTTGATGTTTTTTGCTCGAATTTTTGAGCTTTCATTTCACTTTCATCAAGTTTACCAATTTTAGTTTTTGATGATTTTCTTTCTGTTTTTTGTAAAATGATAGGGGTTTTATCACTTTTCTTAAACCAAGATTTTAGTCTGTTATTTTTTGATAACTTACCACTATTTTGTGCCGATGCAGAAAATCCAACGGTAGTAATAAGAACAAAACATATAGCCAATTTCAATAAATGTGTCATAATTCTAAATTTTAATGATAAGAACTTGTTTGAAATATTGTCAAGTCCCAAGTATGCAAGATTAGAGACAGGTAGGAAGACTTAGTTTAATTACTAAATAAAAATTATATTCTGATTCTTCGACAACATTTGTTCAACTTCAAAAAAAAGTCTGGTTTTCTGTACCTTTTTGATGGTCAATTAAGTATAAATAATTGTTAAGCAAAAAAGCGAACTTATGACCCTCCAAAGATGTTTTTTAATAGCGATTTTATTTGCTACGTTGTTAGCTAATGCTCAATGGGATAATTCCGATATTCAGTTTCTTACGGACAATTTTATGGATAAAAGACTGGGCAATAGTTCTCTTAAATTAGATGAACTAGGAGATGTCCATATGGTTTATCACCAAGAAAATGGTGATATAAACGAACTTTGGTATGCTGTCAGATCAGCAGACGGAGAAGTGCAAAATGCTGTTCAAATAAACGATCCAGAAGAATCTCTTTACAATGCAAGTATTGAATTGAGCGATTCAAAAAATATTTTCATAAGTTATTTAAAAGAAAAAGAAGGAGTCAAGCAACTTTTTATAAGGGATATTAAGGAAGGACAAGAAGAGGAACATCAGATCACCAACAGTGTGGCTGATGTTTTTTCTCCTCATACTGCTATTGACAATAATGATGTTTTACACCTTACTTGGGTAGGGCAGAATGAAGAAGGTGATTATAAAATATTTTATTCAAATACCAACTTTATTGTTAATAATGATATAACAGAACCCGAAATAGAGCATTTGATTTTTTCAAATGTAAACGATCCAAGTAAAAGCTTGCCAAATATTGATTTAACAGAAGATGGCTTACCACATATTATTTATGTCGGACCATCGGGCACAGGAACTAAAATACAGTACGGTTTCAAGCAATCCATGAATGGAAACTGGATAAACAGCTTTATCAGCCAGTCTCCTAATAAGTTTGATATTATTGCTAAAATGCAAATTGAAAATGATCTGGTTCATGCTGTATATGCAGGCTTTGACAGCATTACAGGTCCCAATAAGATTATCTATACAACTAAGGAGATAAATGAAAGTTCTTGGGGGAGTTATGCCGTTGTTGCTTGGGAAGAAGACATTTCATTAGAATCATTTATTGCTGAAGAAAATATGGTGCATATGGCAATGTTAAATGCAGATAAAAACTTCGTATATGCCAACAATGAAAACAATGTTTGGCAAAACAACACTGTTTTAACAAAAGCACTTAATCAATTAGAAATGACTATTGATGCAGCTGGGAATGGCTTGATTTTAGCCAATCATCCGACATCAGAAGCACCGCAAATTATTTTGTGGGGAACTCCTGAAACAGTCGCAAGTATTAATACACAAGATAGTACAATTGCTTCTTTGCAAACAGTATTTAATGCCGATGTTAAAATCTATCCAAACCCAACAACTGATTACCTAAATATTGAGTCTTTAGAAAAATATCATCTAGCTATTTTTGATGTTACTGGCAAGCTAATTTTGCAAGATAAAGGAGGCTTAAACTCAAAATTAAACATCAGTAACTGGACAAAAGGACACTATATTGTTAGATTGTATAACGATACAAAACAAAGTTTCCACAAAATAATTGTCAGATAATAGTAACAGTGCTTATAAATACAAATCGGCAAAAATTCTACTCAAAAAAGTAGTATATACCTCAAAGTCTTTATATCCTAAGCTCTTAATGTCTTTTGTATACTTAGTGTGAAGGCTCTCAGGAGCTTTGGCTGAAGGCAAGCAAATGTACTTTGTTTCCGTTTTTCGTTGTGCCTTACCCATCAAGGAAGACTGTTGTCTGTCAATCTGTAATTCAATCAACACTGCAGATGGATCTTCTGAGCCTTGGATAACTTTATATGCAATTGCTTTGTAATTCGCAGGAGCACTATTATAAGTTTCTTTAAAAGACTGTTCTTTTATTTTTTCTAATTGGAATCCTTCTTTCAAATTCTCACCTTTATAATCATTTGTAAAGAAATCATAATCAGTGGAGGATATTGCTGTAACATTTTTTGAAGCAGCAGCACCTGTGCCGTTTTGACATGATATAAATATCAACATCATCATTATTAAGCAGATATAACGCAAAGACATATTCTAGTTTTTTGGTAATTTTAGACAAATCTAAGACATTTGACAATGAAAATGTATATGAATTTAATAACC
>JAHDGP010000212.1 GCA_020627525.1 Bacteroidota bacterium | reverse complement strand
TTTCAAATCATTCAGAAAACCGAAATCGACATTAAGCATTCCCGTATTTTGCATTGAAACCAAAACATCGAACAAAGGGTTTCTTCCTAAATCACGTTTTAAGGAAAGCCCCTCTACCAATTCATCAAATGGATATAATTGATGTTCATAAGCCCCTAATGTTACTTTTTTTACTTTTAAAAGATTCGATTTAAAATTCAAATCTCCATCCAAAGCCGTTCTCAATGCTAAAGTATTGACATAAAAACCGATTTGATTCTTTAGTTCTAAATGCTCTCTTCCTGCAATTGGACTTCCAATGACAATATCCTCTTGACCTGAATACCTATAAAGTAAAATTTTTACAACCGTCAAGAGTCCCATAAACAAAGTTGCATCCTCCTTATTACAAAGAGCTTTAAATCGGTCTATTGTATCTAGATTTAATTTTTGCTTGACTACTTTTCCACTGTACGTTTTTATTTGTGGGCGGCTTTTGGAGCTGGGAATTTCTAAAACTGGAACATCTGTTGCAAATTGATTTTGCCAATACTCCTTGTGCAAAGCCATATTTGGAGAAGCAAGTGTTGATTGCTGCCAATTTGCGTAGTCTTTGTATTGTATTTTTAGTGGCTTAAGTAAAATTTCTTTTTTATTAACAAATGAATCGTATGACAAAAACAACTCATTTAAAATTACTTCAGTTGACCAACCGTCACTGATTATATGATGCATTACAAAAACTAAAATAAAATCATCCTCCTCTTTCTTAATGACTTTAGCTTTTATCAATGAATCTGCTGATAAGTCAAAAGAGTTTTCGACAACTAATTTTACTGAATCAACTAGTTTGGTTTCCTTGTTTTTGGTATTGCTTAAATCCTCGAACTCTAAATCGAATTTGCTATTTTCTCCAATCCATTGTCTTACTTGACCTTTCCCGTCTTCCTTAAAATTGGTTCTTAAAGATTCGTGTCTACTAATCAATAGACCAAATGCCTTACTTAATGCTTCAAAGTTTAAATTACCTTTTATACTAAATACACCTGGCATATTATATGCAATATGCGTCCCCTCAAATTGGCTTAAAATCCACAACCTGCGTTGTGCAGATGATAGTGGATAACTTTCACTAAGCGCAACATTTTGAATTATTGAATAATCACTTTTTGTAGCCTTTACAATTAAGTTTGATTGATCTTTTATATTCAAATTCTCAAATACCTCTGCATAAGATATTTTCACTTCAAATTTTAATTGAATCAAATTCATCAACCTTCCCAACTTAAGGCTGTGACCACCCAATTCAAAAAAGTTATCTTTCGTTCCAATTCTGTTTACTCCTAGTACCTCTTTCCAAATACCTACTAGTTTTTCTTCAATTTCATTTATCGGAGCAACATACGACCTTTGCACAAAATCTACTGCCTTTATTTCAGGCAATGCATTTCTGTCAATCTTACCATTGTTCGTTAGAGGAATAAAGTCAATTTTAATAAAATGACTTGGTATCATATAGTCGGGCAGCTTCGACTGTAGAAAGTCTCTAAACGCTGACTTATCAATTTCTTTGTCAGCTACGTAATACAATGCCAATATTTTCTCCTCAACATCTCTTTTGACTGCTAAGACAATTTGCTTTATACCAACAGAAAAAGCAACAGCAACCTGCTCAATCTCTTCAAGTTCAATTCTGTGCCCTCTTACTTTTACTTGATTATCTTTTCTGCCAATGAAATCTATTGTACCATTTGGTAGCCATCTGCACAAATCACCAGTATTATAAAGAATTGAATCTTCATCAAATGGATTTGGAATAAATTTTTCTTTCGTTAATTTTTTATTGTTTAAATATCCTCTTGCTACCCCAGCTCCTCCAACATATAATTTCCCAATTACTCCAATTGGTGTAGGCTGTAGATTATCGTTTAGCACATATACTTGACAATTTTTTATTGGCTTTCCTATTGAAACTTTACCTTCTTCCATTTTCCCACTGAGTGCATCTACTGTAATTTCCGTTGGACCATAGTTGTTGTATAAGGCGTAGCCTTTTGACCATAACCGATCCTTAACATTCACAGGCAGTTTATCTCCTCCAGATATAACAGTTTTTAGTGCATTTATTTGTGGAATATTAGAAAGTAAATCGTCCAAATAAGACGGAACATAATTCAAAATTGTAATTTCCTGATCAATGATATATGCTCTTAGTTTCTCAATATTTAATAAGAGCTCTTTGGTGATAATATGGAAAGTTCCACCATTGGTCAGTGTACTAAACAAATCTTCAACGCTTGGATCAAAAGTAAGCTCTGTCAATTGAATTGCTTTTGTTGCACTATTGATTTCAAACTCTTCTTGGAACCAATGAATTAGGTTGACAACATTTCTATTTTCAATCATTACACCTTTTGGGTTTCCTGTAGTTCCAGAGGTGTAAATTATATAGGCTAAATCTTTTTCATCATTGATTATTGGCAAGTTTTCATTGCTGTACTTGCTTTCAACTTCATTGAATGCAGAAAATAATGATTCATCAACAATTACTTTACATCTACTATCTTTTATTATGAAATCTAATCTCTCTTGTGGATAATCAATGTTTATAGGAACATATCCAGCCCCAGATTTTAAAACGCCCATAACTGAAATGATCATCTCTGGACATCTTTCCATTCTGACACCGATTAAATCATCTGGTTTAATTGAATACTTTTCTCTTAAATAGTTTCCCAGCTGATTTGATTTATTATTTAACTCAATATAACTAAAACTTTGATTTTCAAATACTAGGGCTGTCTTATTTGGCGTTTTGGAAACCTGATTTTCAAATAATTCAATGATTGTTTTACCAGTAGGATATTCTTTTTTCGTATCATTAAAAGAATTGATTATAATACTTTTTTCTTCGGTTGATATATAATCAATTTCCGCAATTTTTGCTGATGTTTTTTTGACAAATGCTTCAAATATTTTTTCTAAATGACTGAATATATTGTTAATAAAATATTCTTCATAGATGTCAGAGTTGTATTCAATGTTTAACTCTAAATCATCATTTTCAACAAAAGTAAAACTCAGATCAAATTGAGCGGTTGTTTGTTTAAATTCGTAATTACTAAATACTAATCCATCCAGGTCTTTTTCACCAGCTAAACTTTCTATTTGATTTTGATTTTGTAATACAACCATTACATCAAACAAAACAGATCTACTCAAATCGAGCGGCAAGTTTAACTTTTCGATCAATTCATCAAATGGATAACTTTGATTTTGGTAGGCAGATAGTAATAAACTTTTTTCTTTTGATAACAAATCTTGCAAACTGTCTTCTCTTCCAATTTGCGTGCGAATAGCGAGGGTATTCAAATACAAACCTATTTGATTTTCCAAGTCTGGATGTTCTCTTCCTGCAATTGGCGTTCCGATAATAATATCTTCTTGATTTGTATACCTAGACAACAGTGCATTTACTCCCGTCATTAAAACCATAAACAAAGTGGCTTCTGATGACTGTGAAGCTAATCTTAACTCAGAAAGCAGTTTTGGAGAAAACGAGTAATTTACTGATGCACCATTATTCGTTTTAATTTCAGGTCTTTTTTTGAAACTTGGAATTTCTAAAACTGGAATTTCTCCAGCAAATTGCTCCAACCAGTATTTTTCAGATTCAGACTTGATACCATTTCCTGTGTTAAGCCAATTTGCATAATCTTTATATTGTATTTTTAACGGACTTAAATTAGGTTTGATCCCCTTTTTTAAATTGTTGTATACCTCAACAACTTCCCTGATTAAAATTTCAATCGACCAACCGTCCGCAATTAAATGATGCATATTTAGAAAAAACAAATTTTTTTTTTCATTTATTTTTATCAATGCACCTCTTAATAATGGAGCCTTCTCTAAGTCAAATGCTTTCTGACTTAATTCTGCTAAACAATGCTCAATTGCTGCCTCAAGGTCTTGTATTTTGTTTTGTTCGTTGTAATAGTTTCTTTTTTTAAAACTAAAATCAATATTGGATCTATTTTCAATATACTGACAAGTATTGCCCTCTGGAGAAAGTACAAATTTTGTTCTTAAAATTTCATGTCGTTCTATTAAATGGATAAATGCTTGTTCAAATTTCGCTTCATCCAAATCCCCTATCATTTTAACAGCAGACGAAATATTGTAAGCTTTTGAACCAGCATCTAATTGACTCAACACCCACAAACGATTTTGAGAGGCAGTGACTGGATAATATTCTTTCTCAGAAACCAATGGAATTGCTTCAAAACCGCTTTGCTCTAGCTTTTTACAAAGAGAAATTATTTTAGAATCAGCAAAAAACGATTTATAACTAATTGTTTTACCTAGTTTTTGATTAATTCTATTTATAACTTGACCAACTTGTAAACTGTGCCCTCCAAGATCAAAAAAACTATCTTCTATTCCGATTTTTGAAACACCTAAAACGGCACTCCAAATCTTAACCAGTTCTTTTTCTTCTAAAGTTTTGGGTGCTACATATTTTTTGTTTTGAAAAATAAAATCCTCCACTGATGGCAAAGACTTTTTATCAATCTTACCATTTGGAAGCAAAGGCAACTTATCCAGTTTTATCAAATACGATGGCACCATATAATCAGGCAAAGCATTTTCCAAATTTAGTCGCAAGCTCTCTATTGTTATATTTTCTTCGCCAGGGACTAACTGAAAATAAGCAACCAAATTCTTTGACTTGTTTACTTCACTTACTACAACAACTGATCGGCTAATCAATTCATCTTTTTCAATTGCATGTTCAATCTCTCCAATCTCTATTCGGAACCCACGTAATTTTATTTGATGATCTTTTCTTCCAATAAATTCAATCTGACCATTTTCTTGCCACCTTGCTAAATCGCCTGTTCTGTATAACTGTTTGCCTTCTGCAAACGGATTTGGAATAAATTTTTCTTCTGTTAACTTTGGTCTATTCAAATATCCTTTTGATAAACCTGAACCAGAAATACAAACTTCCCCTATTACCCCAACTGGTTGTAACAAAAGTTTTTCTGATAAAATATAAAAATGTGTATCAGCAATTGGAAGTCCTATTGGAATGGAATGCTCAAAAGTTCGATCAATTCTAAAGCAACTACTATAAGTTGTGTCTTCGGATGGACCATATAGATTTCGTACTTCTATTTTATCAAGAGGTAACTTATGACTTAAACCAATAGGTACTGGCTCCCCAGCCATATTTATTGCCGTTACATTATCAAAGCTCGTATGGAGATCTACTAATGATTGAATTACTGAAGGAACAGTATTTATTAAAACACTTTTGTCTTTAGAAAGATTTAATGGAATATCCAGTCCACTTTGAAGCATTCTAATGGTTTTGCCAACGCTAAGTGTATAAAATATCTCGTAGATAGATAAATCAAAACAGTGAGAGGTTACTGCATAAATTATTTCAAACTTTGTAGTTGAAAATTCTTTAGTTGACCATTTTAAAAAAGACGATAAATTTCCGTGATCAAGTTGAACGCCTTTTGGTTTCCCTGTCGATCCTGAGGTATAAATAACATAGGCAAGGTCACCATTTTGTGGCTTTAGCTTTGCAGAATAATCTTTTTTATTTTTATTAAATATTTCTAGAAACTTGGAGTCAATTGTCAGTTTACAATCACTATCTTGTTCAATAAATTCAATTCTTGATATTGGATAATTAATATCAATAGGAACATAGGCAGCTCCAGATTTAAATACTGCCAACATTGAAATTATTAACCACTCACTCCGTTCTAGTTTAATTCCTATTAAATCATTGATCTCAACCGAATTTTCATTTAGTAGATAATTCGCCAATTGATTGGAAAGTTGATCTAGCTCCTTGTAGCTCAGTTTTTCGTCATCAATAAGCAAAGCAACATTTGTAGGATTTTTTTGAACTTGTTGATTAAATAAATCTAAAAATAGTTTATTGTCTCCTTCCAGCTTTTCAAAAGAATTAAAGTTTGATGTAAGATTTTCTTTTTCCTCAATATTTACTATATCAATTTCGGTTGAGTTTATTGATAAGTAATTCTCTAGGTTTATCACCCAATTTTTAAAACTGTCAAGAAAATGTTCAACAACTGAACTAGCAGTTATAAATGAATCATAAACAACAAAAATCTCCAACCCACCCGAAATCAACTTGCGTATCTTTAATTCAAAACTACTGAATCCTCCACTTTCAAAATTCTTTATATTGTAACTAATTCCAAATTTACTGTAGTTTGAAAGAGCCGTCCCTTCCATTTGTTCAAACAACTCTTCTGAATTATACTCTTTGAACTTATAAACAGACTGAACTTCCTCACCTGAAAATTTCAAACAGGTTTTAATATTATGATTAAAGCCTTTTTCAAAATCCAATAATAACAACTGATCTTTTTTATCTGTCAAGGTTGACAAAACAGTACCGTTAAAGTCCGAAAAATACCGATTACACAACGCAGAATAAATACACAAATAAACCGTGTATTCCGTTAGATATCTGCCACTACTCAACTTTTGAATATATACTAAGTCCTTCTCAGAAAGACTTCTGGTAGTACTGGTCTTTTTCGATCCAGTTACAATTGCTTGGGCTTCTTTGTTTTTCAACTTTGAAACCCAATAACCTAAACTTAATTTATTTTTAAGTTTTTTACTCATTAAGTTATGAACTATAGTAAACCCAACAAAAACAAAGCTTTGTTGGATTAATGATCTGGTAAATTGTAAATAGTTATTTTATACTAGAGCAGATTTTATTAAGGGACAGCTCCTAAATAAATGTATGCTATTGATAGTTATCCTTTTGATTTTAGTTTCTGTCGATATGTCAAACCAGGTATTTTTCTTCAGTGGATCTTGGCAATCCTTATTAAAAATATTCCGAGGTGGAATCGATAGAAACTAAAATCAAAATAAAAATGGCTTAAGTTAGACTTAAATAGCAGGAAGGAATTGTTGCTGTTATGTTAGTATTGATCGACTTAATTTCGACAATTACTTTACTTTTGTTTTTGACCTGTAATACTTCACAATCAAGTCCTGCCAGTGGTCCGTATTCAACTTTGACACTAGAACCGATTAATGGAACATTTGAAACTTCGACATCATTTAAATCAATATTCAAAAAAGATTTTATGTTTTCGATTTCATAGTCTCTTACTTTAGCATAATCCTTACCAAACTTTATATAACAGCAAACTCCATCCACTGATAATGGTTTTTGGAATGATTCTTGATCTTTTGAATAAACAAAAACATAGGATGAAAATAACGGAACCTCTATTATTTTTTTTCTATCACTCCATTGCCTTAATTTTTTAACAATGGGGAGATATGATGTTAATCCAATATTGTTTAATGCTTTATCAACATATTTTTCTTGTCGTGATTTTACATACAAAACATACCATCCTGGGGCAAATAATTTGTTCATTTTTCTTTATTTAGATAATTGTTGGGAATTGACGATGACGAAAAAACATACAGCTCCGCCTCTTTGGTCACAATATTTTGATTGCGCCAATTTTATATTGAAAGTAAAGAACTAAAGACAGCTGTGGATACAGCTCCGCCTCTTCAGTTACAACTGAATAATTCAAAAAATATAAATAGCATCATTAAAAATGCTGATGCTTTAGATTTCAAAAATCAAAGCATGAATCATTTTAAACTTACCACTAATAATAATACAATAATATATTTGAAAGAGTTTTGCTGGGACACCTTAACAACTGCTGGCACATACTTCAGAGCAGCGTATGTCTTTAAACTACTTAATGAAGGCTAAAGTTAAATTAAGTTTTATCAATTTCCAAAAAAAATTTCTGTTTGATTTGTTTTTTTTTCAT
>JAHDGP010000211.1 GCA_020627525.1 Bacteroidota bacterium | reverse complement strand
AGTTTTCAATTTTCGATAGTTATGGTGATGGATTATTTGACGGAGCCATAACTGGCACCTATGTGTTAATAGATGAGAGTGGAAATAATTTGACCAATGGAGCTGGAAACTTTGGCTTTTCTGAAACGACCAGTTTCTGTGTACAAGCTCCTACTTGTGCGGGAATAGATTTGGACATTACTTTTGATGGATGGCCAGACCAAACATCTTGGGATATTGTTGATGCGAATGGAACTGTTATTGCTAACAGCGGAAATTATTCTACAATGGCAGGAGGAAGTATATTAAACCTTAGTTCTATTACATGCTTGCCTGATGGTTGTTACACATTTAATATGTACGATAGTTACGGAAACGGAATGTGTCCTAAAACATTTAATGCATATAGTCAAACTGTCGGTTATACTCCAGGTGGAACTGTAACGGGAAGCTTTGGAACGATTGGTATTTCAAATACAGCAGGAAGATGTGGTAATTATAAAATGTATGATGCAGATGGTACTTTGATTCTTTCTGGAGGATTAAATTTTGGATTTACAGAGTCGCAAAACTTTTGTGTTTCTGGAGGGGCTGCCTTAAAAACTGCACAAAACAATCTTAGCAATTCTTACGCTAAAGACCTATTGTCTATCTATCCAACGATGGCTTATGATTTGATAAACTTTGAATTTGATTTTGATACTGAAACACTTGTTCAGGTCACTGTTTATGATATTAATGGAAAGTTGGTTAAGCAATTTGATGATTATTTGGCAAGTAGTTGGAATGATATGCAATTAGACATTACAGATTTAGAGCAGGGTTCTTATTTTGTAAGAATGGTTTCTAACAACGCAACTAGTACTAAAAGGTTTTTAAAGTTTTAGGAACGATAAAACAATAACCTAAATAAATCACTTAAAAAGCAACTGCCTTGCAAAGGCAGTTGCTTTTTTTATATTCCCATTTCAATAATATATCAATAATTCTGATTAAATTTATTTAAACAATGCACTAACCAATGAGTTCCAGAGCTGAAATATTGAGCAATCACTATAAAGACACATTTGACTTTACATTAAAATTGTGGGATCAGCGCAATCGTACATTTATTATATTACTATTGGTTGTGGGGGTTGCGTCACTGCTCAATATCAAAGGAAGTCAAGCCCATCCATTATTGGTAGATGCCATTATTAACTATTTAGATATTTCTGATCAAAACAGAGTTGATGATCTTAGAAAAAGCTTTCCAATTGGTTTAATACACAGTATTTTATTGATGGTCATTTTATACTTGATGGTGCAATTGTACCACCGAACAATTACCATTACTAGAAATTACAGTTATTTAGGTAAAATGGAAGATGAAATTCGTAAGGATTTAGGAGTTGTAGGTGACAAAATTAGCTTTACAAGAGAAGGAAAATTTTATAATGACAATAGCCCTTCTTCAACAAAATATATACGATACACCTACTTAATTATGTTGGGTTTGTTAATTATTACTTTTTTAGTGGTCAGATTTCAATCAAATTTTTCATCAGAAAATGTTGTTACAATAATTTGGGATACCGCTTTAGGGCTAACAATATTGTTTTTTTATGGAGCTTATGTTTATGTTTCATTGAAAAAGCCTACGAAAAAAGAAGAAAGTTAAGTGCCATAGAACAATTGAAAACATCGAATCTTCTAATACTTGAAGGCTGTGGTTATGTAATAATAGTGTGAAAAATCCTTTTAAACAAGGGAAGTTTGAGAAGAGATCAGATTTATTTTACAGATAAAATAAAAGATGAATCAACTGAAATTTATTCACTTGTTGAGTACAACCTTAAAGGAAAAAGTATAAGAAAAGATAATTCTTTTGAAAAAGACTATCTAGGTAGAAGATACGGTGGGGTACCTAATATCGGTAATTTAAATTATTCGGAATGGCAAGAAAAATAAAAAAAGAGACTACCCTAATAATAGGATAGCCTCTTCAAATCAATATGAACCGTTAATAATTTTCATTATCAAAATTCATTTTACTTATAGTATTAATTCTTAACAAATCTCTTTGTAGTCGTTCCTTCAGCCGAAACCATTTTCACAAAATAAGAACCTGTATTTAAGTTTGCAACATCTAACTGCATGTTAGCCCAATTGCTTACAGTAATGCCTTCTTGTTGAATGACAACTTTTCCATTTATATCTAAAACATACAAATTAACATCTGTGTCATTGTCAAATCCAAATTTCAAATTAAGGAAATTACTAGCAAGCGTAGGATGAACAGATAATAAATCTCTAACAGCTAAGTTGCTACCTTCTGTGTTTCCAACTTTCTGAGCAACGCCACCAGCGATACAGAACGTTTGTGATTCAGAAGATCCAAAGTTTAAACCACCTGAAAGAATAAGTGTTCCATCGGTGTCATATAATTTGTAATTACCACATCTTCCAGCAGTGTTGGATATTCCGATGGTTCCAAAGCTTCCTGTAATCGTGCCACCAGGTATGTAACCAACGGTTTGGCTATAAGCATTAAATGTTTTAGGACACATTCCGTTTCCGTAGCTATCATACATATTAAATGTATAACATCCATCTGCCAAACAAGTTACTGAAGTTAAGTTTAGATTACTTCCACCAGTAACTCCAGAATAATCAGGGCTAGCAGCGACTACAGCTCCAGTACCATCAACAATATCCCAAGATGTTTGATCAGGCCATCCGTCAAAAGTAATATCCAAATCAACTCCTGCACAAGCAGCATCACAAACTAAATTGCCATTGTTGTCTTCAAAGATTTGAAGATTTCTAAATTCCGAAATACCATTTCCAGTTGCATCATCATCAGCTGTCAATACCATATACTGATAAGCTCCGGTAAACACACTTCCAAGACTTACTGTAAATGTTTCCCAGTTACCACTACCTGTATAGGTCGAATTATTAAATGTTCCAGCGTATCCTTGATTTCCATAAACCACGATACGATGATCTGGCGTAAATATCAAATCATTGTCAAAACCAACTTCGTGTATTTCACCTTGAACCGTACTTCTAAATTCAAAAGTAACAACTGTACTTGGTGTAACAGTATAGTTAATTGGAATTGCTTTCCATCCATTTCCTGTAATCAAGACATCAGAACCGCCATTACTAACAGTAGCTGTACCGTTATCATTGTCAGCAGCATCGTAACTGATGATGCCATTGAAATCGAAATCATTACAAACATCTGGAGGACAAACTGGACAAGTTTCACCACCACAATCAACCCCTACTTCATCTTGGTTTAATATACCATCATCACAAGTTGGAGGGCCACAGTTCGAAACAAAATTCTCTTGACCATCCGTATTACTTCCTGAGGCACCCTGAGAAGCACTGTCTCCTAAACCACGACGTGCAAATGCAGCTCTAATCAAACAGTTATTGGCTCCATTGTACAAAGCCTGATCTGCTGCCAAAATAGCATCACGACCATCGACAAAACCAGGGCTACAAGGTTGTAGTTTTAATCCTTCAATAACCAGTGCCATTGCAATATTGTTTCCGCCTGTTCCATAATGAATATCTGGATCATAACCGTACGTATCAATCAAGTCCCAAGTCATTTCCCATAACATAGCGCACCAAACAGAACCAACACCGTGCGGTACAGCTTCGTTGGCAATGTCATTATAAGTATGCGGGTTAATAGCTAAGTCGCAAGTATACGGATAAGTTCTAATTCCGCTTCCAGTTGTTGATTGCCCCAAAGCAAAAGTACCAACTGGTCTAACATCGTTTCTTGTATCTGTTGGGTTAATGGTCATCATTAAACCAAACCAGTCACTCCAACCTTCTCCCATTTGCTCACTATTATTCAAACAACCACTGTTGTTTCTTCCACCCGTTAAACGAATAGAAATACCGTGTCCATATTCGTGGGCAACAATACCATTGTCAAAATCTCCATCTCTATCATTAGAAGCGCCAGAAACCAATGTTACATTCACTGTAGGAATCTGAACACGAATTGTTTGACAATCAGCTTGACTAATCATTACCGCTGGGATCGTTACGGCTGCGCCGTCAGCACCAGGTCCCATTGCAATAGGAGCACCAGCAACATTATTACAAACAATTACTGCGATTGCACCTGCATTTTGTGCATTTAAACATTTCAATCCAAACTCACAATTACCTCTATCAACAATTGCAATATTACCATTTACAGCACCACCGTTAACAAGTGCGTTACACCCTTCTGTTGGTGCAGCAGTCCCATCGTCCACTTCAACAAGGTTTCCTGTAACACTGAAAGTGCCTTGTCCAAATTGTGCAGCAGTAGAAGCATATCCTCCAGCAATTGAAGCAGGGGAATTCACATCTAAAGTTCCAGCAGATGCTCCTGTCCATAAGTACATTTGCATGTAGCCATTACCACCATCGCCAGGCGTAGAAAAGTTGGCATTATTGGTTCCTCCACCATCTTGTGCATCGGCAAGAACTTCATCACCTGCCGTTCCGCCTCTACCGTAGTTGTTGGTTTGGAAGTTACCACTCACTTCATCAAAACCATATTGATACCAAACATCATGAACAAGATTGTTCCAGTAAAACAAATTCGTAATACCTGCTGATCTACTTGGATCTGCATTTGGGCTTTGGCTTAAATCTAATGCAAAATCAAAATCCAAAGAAGCAGTTCCATCCGGGCTAAATCCGTTTCCGTCATTTCCATTGGCATCTTCTCTTGCATAAACATTATTTCCTCTCGTAGTTGTGTATTCAGCACCAGCAGCTCCATTTGTATCGTGCCATCCATATGGCGATGCAATAGGATCAGCAGGATTAACTACCAAAGTACGCCCACCATGTAACGGACTTTCAACTGGTTCTTGAAAAACACGGTATGAATCTGGTGCGACCATAGCAGCTGACTCTTGTTGTTCTTCACTTTCTCTCATTTGCTCGTGAGCATAACATTGATGGCCATGTGTATGCTCTTCGCCAGCACACTCTGCATCGCCAAAATCACAATACAAAGTCCAGTTTACTTTATCTAATATTTCACCAGTAATGGCATCAACTCTTATACTCAAATAATCCGCATCCTCTTTTTCATCAATAGATAAATCCCAACACAAACGAAGAGAACCATCTTCCATTGGCTGATAAACCAGCTTTATAGGAATGTCATTATTGGCAAAACTTCCACCAGTAAAAACTGCACTACGATTGGTTTCCTCCACCATTGAAGGCAAATCAGAAATGTCATATTGAAGTTTGTCCGCTACTTTTTTCAAAATAGCAGTTGGGTTCAATGTAGGAACTTTAGTATTTACTTTGGTATCAATATTTCTGAAAAATTGATTGTCCATTTTCACTAAATCACCTTGATCATTTAAGTGAATACTACTCACAGAGTTGTAAATAGGAATTCCCTCGTGTTGCTGTTGCAAATAATAATGCGTAATACCGCTTCGCTTACTTGTATGCGTACTTGTAACAACATAATCGGAAATATCAGTAACAGTCTGTTCATTTGCTTTTGCCGACCGCTCCATAAAATCATCTAGATTGGTCTGGGCATTAACACCAAAACCAATCAGACAAATTAAGAGCGCCGAGCACATTAATTGATTGAGTAACTTTACCATTGAAATGTTTAAAGTTTAAGAGTTATATAATAAAAAATAATACGAAGGTTGTTGTCCTATTATCAATATATAAGTGTGCTATTTATTAAATACTTTGATAAAATAAATATGATATATTTCTAAATATAATTGTAGAGTGTTTCAGAATTTAAGATAAGAATTAATTCAGTTTTAAATTTTAGTATCTGTACATTAAGTCAATATTATACACTAAATTGACTTTAAGAATACATAATATTTTTCAGGCAAACACTCCCTTGTATGAACACCAAAATTACGGCTTAATCTACCTGTTTAAAGTAAAAAACATTAAATGTCTGCCACCCGATATTTCATCAAATGTTTGAATAAAAGTAATCGAGTTTTCAGAATTTATCTTTTTCTGAAAACTTGATTACCGATGTCTGAGTACTTAATTATTTTTCATAAATCTGGCGGTCAAAACTCTATCATTGCTTATCATTTTCACAAAATAATTACCACTTCTCAATCCAGAGACATCTAACTGTACTCCTTGTCCTCTGGAAATGCTCAATGATTCATTCTTTTGAATCTGTTGTCCATTGGTATTATAAATATAAACACCTACTAACTCATCTTGTTCAAAGTCAACATTAAGATTTATAAAATTGTTGGCAATTGTAGGATATATTTTCAAAAAGTCATCGGCGCTTTCAATTCCAAAATCGCGATGTCCAGCACGCATTGCAACACCGCCAGATAAACAGAAGTTTTGTGATTCTGAAAAACCAAAATTCAATCCACCGGAAAGAATCAAATTGCCATTTGAGTCGTACAATTTGTAGTTTCCACAACGACCTGCGGTGTTAGAAATACCAATTGTTCCAAAACTACCTGTCACTGTACCACCAGGAACATAGCCAACTGTTTGGCTATAGGCATTAAATGTTTTAGGACACATTCCATTTCCATAGCTATCATACATATTAAATGTATAACAACCATCAGGCAAACAGGTAACAGAACTCAGGTTCACAGCACTTCCACCAGCAACACCCGAATAGTTTCCGCTTGCAGCAACGACTGTTCCATTTCCATCAACAATATCCCAACTGGTTTGGCTTGGCCATCCATCGAAATTTATATCTAAATCTAAACCAGCACAACATACAGCCGCAACGTTTACATCTATCGTTTGAGCTGTGCCTATGACATCTAAGCAGTTGGCTTCTGTTAAAGTAATTTGTCCTGTTCCAACAGCGTTCCATTGCACAGTTACTTGATTATTATTTGTGGATATAACCGTTCCATTTACGACATCCCAACAAAAAAGTGAATTTGCATTTGCAGGCACTTCATAAGTCTCAGTTGATCCAATGCAAGTCTCTAATTTTCCTGTAGGTACTGGCGAATCAAACTTCAAAGTTTTATTATATAAAAAATCTCTTACTTGAAAAAATATTGGGTCCCAATAAGCATTTGGAAAGCTTGTTGTCCCACCATATACAGTATGCCCCTGCCCTGGATATGGATGAAAGTTATGACACAAATTTTCACTAGTCATTCGAGCATCTAAAGGCACAGCGCCATACATTACAGGAGCTGTAGGAAAGGTCCCGCCATAAGGTGCAGCTGTAGCGTAAGGTACTGTATCATCATTATCCCCATGAATAATTACCGCAGGAATATCATCCGCAGCATCAATCATATTAATATCCAAAATAGCTCCCCACAAATCAATCACACCAGCTGGTTTAAACGGTTGAACATAATTATTTCCAACAGATTCAATCGTTCCAATACTCGTCATTGAAGGCAACCTTTCACTATTGTCCATATAGGCTAAATGCAATGCACCAATAGCACCCGCACTTGCACCTCCCACATAAATATGATCTGGATCAATATTAAAACCCATTCCATTGGGATCTTCCAGCAAATAACGAATAGCTGCATGAGCATCTTGAGCACATCTGTACATAGCACGCTCTACCCTGTCTTGTGAAGTTATCATACTAAACACATTGTCTAATCTATATTCAGGAGCAGCACAAACATAGCCCATTTTTGTCAGTCGTCTACACATTGCATCTATATCTCCAGCGTTTTTACTTCCCGCCAAAAAAGAACCGCCAAAAATCATTACCACCAATGGACGTTTTGCCAAATACTCATCGCTTGGACTTGGTTCATAAAAGTCCAATTCCAAATCTTGATTAAAGCCCGCAACATTGGGCGCATTAACGGAATATGTTATATTGCTTGTCTCAATTATATTGGGAAAAATTTCTTG
>JAHDGP010000210.1 GCA_020627525.1 Bacteroidota bacterium | reverse complement strand
AAATTTGTCTAGTGGCATTTACATTATTAAAGTATTATACGAAACAGAAAATGTAAACTACCAAGAAACCTTGAAATTACCAGTATTGAAATAAACTTTAAATCACAATCCCATCAAAGACAGTCAAATCTTTGGTGGGATTTTATAAAATAAAAAATACAATGTTTCCAAACATAAGCATATTCGGAATAAATATCGGATGGTTCAATTTAAACCTGATCATAGCAACAATTATTTGTGCAATTTTTGTCTATCATTATGTTAGAAACAAAACCACAACACCATTTCCAATTAAACTATTAGTACCTTTTGCGGCACTGTCTGCATTTCTTGGCTTACTAGGAGCAAGACTGTTATCGGTAGTAGAGATATATGCTGCAAATGATGGAGGTGAATTACCGTATAGCCTACTAGAATATTTACTTTATCATGGAGGTTATAGTTTTTATGGAGGAATGCTATTGAACTTATTGGTCTTAATAGCAATCCATCCTTATTTGAAATCTATAAAATTTCCCGCCTTAGATATATTGGCAATGAATTGTTGTCTAGCTTATGCATTGGGACGTATAGGTTGTCAAATATCAGGAGATGGCTGTTATGGCATAGCGACAACATTGCCGTGGGGAATGTATTATCCCTACGGACCAGCCCCCAATATATTACCAGTACATCCAACTCCAATTTATGAAGTTATATTAAATTTAGGCTTGTTCTTTTATCTATTGCGTTTAGATAAGAAGAAAAAGTTTCAAGGTCAGACGGCTGCTGTATTTTTAATTTGCTTTTCAGTATTCCGATTTTTAATAGAGATAATACGAGTAAATGATGCAATATTGATTGGAATGTCAATGGCACAAATAATAGCGATTGTATTGTTTGCAATAGGAATAGTTTTTTATTTGATAAATGCGAGACAAGTAGCGAGTGGGGCAGGAGCCTTGAAGGTAGTGGGTAAAACAACTGCTTTGGAAGGTGGGTGAAATTTAATGTAATACTTAATAAGTTAGAATATAAAAGGAGAGAAACGCAGAATGCGTTTCTCTCTTTTTTTGTTTTTAAGCTTTTATTATATATCTTTCGCTATTGTTAACCCAGATTTACCCCAATGCTAGGACATATAAAACCCACACTTTGCCGTTTGCCGCAAGATGTAAACAAACATTATTGGAAATATTATTGCTCAGTTTGCTCTACCTTGAGAAGTGAAAATAATCAAGCTTACGGAGCCTTGCTCAATAATGAAATTACAGCCATTTTAATTGCATTTGCCCCTTATATTGAAAATGCAAAAGAAGGACAAACCAACTGCCCAGCTCAATTTTATCTTAAAAAGAAAAATGTCTTACGTGATCCTGTGATAGATTTAGCTGGAGACCTGTCTATAATGTTAGGATGGATAAAGGCATTAGATTGGCAGGTAGATGACCCCAAAATCGGAAAGAAAATAATCGTTCATGCACTTGAAAGAAAAGTAAATAAATTTAAATGTAAAATAAGTGATGAACTTAAGTTTGTCCTAAAACAGTACGCAGCGTTAACAGTGAAAAATGAAGTCGATTTTGAAAAAGTAAAAGAGCAATCAGGACAATTGGCTTATGCAATAGCAAAAGAAATTGGCAATGAAACAAGCGCAACAGGTTCTTTTATAGAATATCAAGCAGAAACCTTTAGGAGTATTGGAGAGTTGATAAATATTGCAGATCATTTAATAGATTTTGATAAAGATCTAAATGAAAACAATTACAATCCAATAATTCATTACTCAGAGAAAAATGATACTTCTTTCTATTATGAATATAGGCAGTTGTTCACCAATTTTTTAAATATAAAAAAGACCATTAGAAAAAGGTTGGCTTCAGAAACCGATGATGCATTTGCAACTGTAGTCAACAATAGTTTAAATACTCTTAGTAAGAGGGTTAAAAGTACAACACCAGATTTTGTGAAAGAGGAAAATACAGCAATAAAAGAGCCGTATCAATTGGAATATGCAGAATGCTGTGATGCGCTAGATTGCTGCTGTGGTGGTGCAGATTGTTGTGATGCAGGCTGTTGTTGCGAAGGAGATTGTAATGGTTGTGATTGCAATTGTGGGGATTGTGATGCATGTTTAAAAGGGGGATGTTGTGCTTGTGATTCTGCTTGTTCAATTGTGGACTGCTGTAGTTCTAATAATGGAAAGAAGAATGAGCAAGAGGAGGAGGAAGAAGAGGAAGAGGAGGAAGAAGAAGAAGAGAGTTGACTAAATACAATGTTTTCTTTACTGGTCTAAATGAGTAAGAATTTTGATGATAGGTTATTGTATGTTGTTGGTTAGTAGTTACTTGTAATTTGTTTAAGTTTCGTTTTAATATCTACGGTTAAGTAAAATATGCTAAAATGTGTTTGTTTATAAGTAGCTGGTAAAGCTAACTTTGGTTTAAGTACTTAACTTTAATTCATCCAAATTTATTAAATTATGTTTAAGAGAATAGTTTGTTTAATTTTTATCAGTAGCCTCATAGGTTGCGAAAAGGAAATTATTTTACCTGAGAAAAATAATTCTAATATTACCACTGCTGCAAAACATGGCGACGCAGGTGATGGGGTTAATCAGTATAGTAGCTATGGTTCTGATGGTGGAATTACAAATCCAAGTGCACCAGTAAGTGGACCTGGTACTTTGGGCACCGGTGGACCAGGAACAACTATATACTATGGCTCCAATACTTATTTAGGTGTTTACGTTGATGTAATGAATGCATTTGTGCCAATAATGGATATTGTTAATATAGATAATATTCCATGTATGCCAGATATTCCATATTTTATTAGTGGGAATGCTACAGGAACAGATGTTTATGATGCTGAAATTTCTTTCAATATAAATAATGACTTTGATCACATAGATTTTGATGTTGTTAATATTGTTTGGGAAGTGGACGGGTCTACTAGTGCTGGAGAAGATATTGTTTTACATGGTCTCTCGGAAGATGAAGTGAAAACGGTGATTTGTAATATATATACAACAGATAGTAGAAACATATATCTCAGAACTTTGGCCTTTGATGTTCATGTAATTTATAATGCACCCAATGAGATACCTATTGGTTCAGACGGAACACCAATTAATACTGATTCAGATTCATCAGCTTGGTGGCTTGGTGCACATTTAATATTTGGAAATAATAATAATATTGAAAGTGGTTTGTGCGGATCTGGCGAAGGAACTTTTGCCATCATTGTTCCTTTTGCAGAGCCTTGATTTTAATTTGTTAGAAAAATAATTCAGCAATCATATATTTAAAAAAAAGCAACCTTTATAAAGGTTGCTTTTTTAATTACTTTTTAATTGTTCATCCAGCTTTTCCAAAATCCAACTTTTATAGGCTAAATTTAAATTGTTATTTATTTTTTTAGACAATCGTTCTAAATTTTTATTAGGGTCATGTTTGGTTTTTAATAATAGTTTTGAAAAATAAATAAAATTTGAAAAAGAAGTTTTGGTATTTTCTGAAAACTCCTCTCGCCTGTTGAGATAAGAATTGAATGATTTACATAAATTCCAAAACAAATCGTCATATTCATCACCTAATTCATAATAACATTGTAGTTGCAAACTTTTAGTATAAAGTGCATATAGCATATTTTGAAACCTGGCCGTTGCTAAAAGCTGGAGTGCATGTTCATATTTTTTAAAGTTAAATGCCAATAGTGCTTTACAAATCAAAATTGTATCTTCTTTTTGTTCACTTTGCAAGTATTTGCCATAATCTTCAATAAATTTTTCTGTCCAGTTTAATTTTTTTGCTGCAAAGCCGATATGAATTATATTCCAAAATCGCATATTTGATATATATCCTCCTTCAATTATCAAATCATATTCTATAGCAAAACAGTTTAGTTCAAACAGTCCATCTAAAGCACCTGCTACCCCTGTTTTATAATTTTCATAACAGGCATGGTACAAAAAAGTTTGTATGTCAACTTTTTCTTTATAGTTATATAAATGCAGATTGTTGAAAAATGCATTTTTAAATTGATCGAATTCTGTGTAGTTTTTTGTTCTAAATGCAATAATTAATCGACTGAATAATTTGGTTTGCGGACTGTGGTTGCTTAAATTTTTTTCTGTTGAATTTATTATTTCATCTAAAAATAATGTGCCGTTTAGATCACTATTTTTCTTTTTAGACACATAATTTTGCGTGTTGTATAGACATAGGTTCCAGTATAGTTTTGTTGCAAAATAGTGTTCATCAATATGATTGAGAAGTAAAGCGGGGTCTAAAGGCATTTCTTTGACTAATGAATAACTTGGATGAGAGAAACACATTTCTTTCAGTCTATATTCATCATATAAATGCTCAATGCCGACCTTGGGATTATCGTTCCAGTCATTCTGCATTGAATCAATTTTTTTAAAAAAATACTTATCCAATTTTCTTTCTCTCAACGCTTTTAGAAGCAAAAAATCTTTATCTTTTATTGCCGTTGCTAATATCTCCTGAACAAAAAAATCGTCTATTAACAAATTGAGTCTGTACATACTATTCAAAAGTTTTTTGTTTTGATTAGCCTCATTTTTAAAGAGTTTTTTAGAGACAATTTCTTTTTGTACTTTCTTTTCTGGAAATGTTGGGTGTAGTTTTTTTAAATAGTTGAAAAGTAGAATGATGTCATTTTTGTTATTGGAACTCTTGAAACTAATGAATTGCCCCAAATCTCTCATTTCTGAGGTAGACAAGGTTTGAAGATAAACTATGAGTTTACTTTTTAACATTGTGTGTTGAATAAAATATTAGAAAATCTAAACTTTGATTGAATTTAGCGCAACACTAATATAATTCTAAGTTCTTATAATAAAAAATCAACTTTATTATGAGTATAAAAGGAATATTAATTTTTTGTTTAAATGATTGATGTTCAATTGGTTGTTTTTATAAACTTTATCGCTGGTTTTTAATTTTAGTCATTTTAGTGTCAGTAAAAAGCTTGTTTTTGGGTTTGTTTACTCTTTATATTCAGATGATATTTGATTGTATAATTTAAAAAATACAGGATGCATTCTGTATCTATTCTCTTTTATCGGGAGTTCTACAAAGTGGATGAATGTAGGCTCCCGATTATGGAACCCTGCCTCAAATTTAATATCTGCGAATTTATGGTCTTTTTGATTTTGACAGCAATGCTTATTAGCTACTATTTGTTCAAATCTAGAAACTGAATAAGCTATGTCCTTTTCCTTTAATTTCAAGCTGATTTTAGAATGATGTTCTTATGTGAAATGAATGATTTGTTGATTAGATTGGAGTACCTTTTGTCAGTGAATTGAAGAATTGACTTAGTGCTTTAGTATTCAACTTTGTGCTTCGATTGAAAGTAAATAGTTTCAGTCCTTTTCATTTATGGAATACGTTCAAATTCATATAAAATTGAAAACAAAGAGGTCTGATTTTTGCAGCCTTTTAAAAAAAATACTTACCTTAAGAATATACATTAATTTTAATGTGTAATAATAATTGATTGTGAATTATTTGAAATTGAACTTTTATGAAATGTGATTTTTTGATTGCTTTTTAGCTTTTGTAGCAATTTGCACACAGGCTTTTTATGAAAATTATCTACTAAAGATGTTAAACCCATACTACATTTTCCTTTTTGCTGTACATACAGCTATTGGATTGAGTTTGTATACAAAACCAGAATTAATGTAAGTAAAAAAGTTCTAACTCATATCTCTTTGACAAAATAAACCAAAACTCTATGAAAGCCAACATCATTAAGTTAAGTATATTTATTTTCCTTTTGTTTTCCAATTTCTTTTTTATTGAAATCAAAGCACAGCATAGACATTGTGGTGAATGTTTTCGATTTACCTGAACCCGAATTTAACTGCCCAACCGCTCCTATAGGTTTTTGTGGTGGAGAAGTTAATTTGAATGCAATGGATGCAAATGTCAATACAGCAACAAATAGTTCAGGCGTTTGGAGTGGATCAGGGGCAGCTTTGATTAACACAATGGGGACGGCAACGATTACTGATGACGTATTAGATCCTTTGTTAGGAGAATTGAACATCCAATATAATTTGGTTTTAACTATTGAAAGTGCAGACGGATGTATTGTTGAAAGTGAGGAATGCAGTTTTACAATTGTAAGTAATTGTGCGGCAAATGGAGGGAAATTTTAGATTTTTGACAATATAGTAGTTAAGACTAAAATATATTATTGCTTATAAATTCTTTATATTAGTGAAATTTGTTTTACGCATCTAAGCTAAAAGTGAAACAGTCATGAATATAAAGCATTTTTTCGGTCCAAGTACTTTGATTGCAGCAGCATTCATAGGTCCTGGAACTCTAACCACCTGTACGATGGTTGGAGTCCAGACATCTTATAGTTTACTATGGGCAATGCTCTTCGCAATAATAGCAACTATAATTCTTCAGGAAATGGCTGCACGGCTTGGTTTTGCTACACAGGAAGGATTGGGAGAGGCGTTTAATAAACAGTTTACAAAAGGCATTTCACGATACATCGTTTTTTTCTTAGTTATTGGTGCAATTATAATTGGAAATGCAGCATATGAATCTGGCAATATTTCAGGTGGTGTTTTAGGACTGGAATTGTTAGTTGGTGATACAAAAGTTTTACCAATTGTTATTGGTGCTTTTTGTTTTTTATTAATGTTATTTGGTCGATACAAATGGGTGGAAAGGATTCTAATTGGATTGGTAGTTATTATGAGCATTTGCTTTTTAATAACGGCTATTATTGTAAAACCTAATCTAGTAGAGGTACTTAAAGGATTTATTCCAAATCAAAACTCCGAAGTTGATTTTTTATTGATAATGGCAGTTATTGGAACAACAGTCGTTCCGTATAACTTGTTTCTCCACGCATCCACCATTTCAAAAAAATGGAAAAAAGGGTCGGCTTTAAAAAGTGTAAGAATAGAAAATGCCACTTCAATTGTAATGGGAGGGTTAATTTCAATATTGATAATTATTACCGCAGCCAGTTCCAGTGGTGCTGTTGAAGAAGTAAAGTCAGCAAAAGACTTAGCAATTCAGTTAGAGCCCCTTTTTAGTTTGAGTGCAAAGTGGTTTATGGGCATCGGTTTGTTAGCTGCTGGTTTAAGTTCAGCCTTAACGGCTCCACTTGCAGCAGCTTACGCAGCCAAAGGTTTATTTGCTTGGAAGGATGACGAAACGGATAGTAAATTCAGGCTTGTTTGGATGGGTATTTTACTTATAGGTGTATTGGTTTCAATAACCGATATTGATAGAATACTAATTATAAAATTTGCTCAAATAACGAATGCAATTTTACTTCCATTCATTGCAATCTATTTACTTTATATTTGTAATTCCAAAAAGATAATGGGAAAGTTTTGTAATACAATTTTATCAAACATTTTAGGTGTAATTGTAATAGTTTTTACGCTCTTATTGTCAATGAAGTCGTTGAATGGTATTTTCGGTTTTATTTAGGAACTACAACTCCCAACTTTTCTTTAACCTTCCCCTCTAACCACATTCGCTCTGCTAAGAAATCGGTTTCTCCTATTCTTATCAAGATTTTTTGAAGCTTTTCCTTTTCAAATTTTGGTGTAGCATTTAGTTCTTTAGAAATTGAAATGAAGTTTTTGTATAACTTAGAAAATTGCTCTGAAATTTTCTCTCCACTTCTTAAAATAAGGGCATAAAAAGCTTCAACTTCCGAAGTGAACAATTCCATCTCAGACAGTTCATAATAATTTTTGATATAGAGTACTTTTGCTACAAACTTAAAAAACAAAATTTTATAAGGAGTTTCTCTTAAATACTCTAATGAAGATTCGTACTTACCTTGATAAAATTTTAATTTGGCGGTAGTGTATCAAACGTATTGATTTATTATCTTTGCAAAAAAAAAATGATTCAT
>JAHDGP010000209.1 GCA_020627525.1 Bacteroidota bacterium | reverse complement strand
CTTTGCAAAAAGCGTCGTTATAGACGAACTGACGTTATAGACAAATTTGACTACTATCTTACATAATATCACATTTTTAGCTAATAAGCACTACTATTATCAGTAATTGACATATATGTACATTTAACAATATTTGCAAAAGAAATAGGTAAAAAGAACGCATTAAAAAATTTATATTTATCATAATAATACAAAAAACACTATCTAAAACTATTTCTTTTTAAAATAGTCAAAAATAGCCTCTATTTTTTTATATCAACTTAATCATACAACTAGACATTTTTAAAAATCAGTGACAAGAAAACAATATATCCAAAAGCTCCAGAGGAGCTTAACTTTATAGCAATCAATAAATTATTTCCTTTGATTGATTAATTTATCCAAATGCCAAAACTGTTTTCTTTATTATATCAATACATTCCAACATTTGCTCTTCATTAATCACAAGAGGCGGAGCAAATCTTATCTTATCGCCATGTGTCGGTTTAGCCAACAATCCATTCTCTTTAAATTTCAAACACAACTTCCAAGCTGCTTTAGGGTCTTCATGCTTTATAACAATTGCATTCAACAATCCTTTTCCTCTTACAAGAGAAATCAATGGACTGTCAATTTTACGCAATTCACTTCTCAATAACTCGCCCATCTTCTCAGCATTTTCTGCAAGATTCTCTTCAATTAAAACTTCCAAAGAAGCCATTGCCACTTTACAAGCCAAAGGATTTCCACCATAAGTAGAACCATGTTCTCCTGGCTTAATCGTCATCATTATCTCATCATCACACAAAACAGCCGAAACAGGATACATTCCACCAGAAAGTGCTTTCCCCAAAATCAAAATGTCTGGTCTTACTTCTTCGTGATCCAAACACAACATTTTACCCGTTCTCGCCAATCCCGTCTGAATTTCATCACCCAAAAACAAAACATTGTTCGCTTTGCACAAATCATAAGCTCCACTCAAATATCCATCATCAGGAACAAAAACACCAGCCTCTCCCTGAATTGGTTCAACTAAAAATCCAACTACATTTTTATCAGCAAGAGCTGTCTCCAAAGCCTTTAAATCATTATACTGAACACACTCAAAACCAGGGGTATAAGGGCCAAAATCTGTATTACTATCTGGATCTTGTGAAAATGAAATGATGGTTGTAGTACGACCGTGGAAATTACCAGAACAAACCAGAATCACCGCTTTATCATGCTCAACACCTTTTACATGGTATCCCCATCTGCGACAAAGCTTAATAGCAGTCTCAACAGCCTCAGCTCCCGTATTCATTGGCAACAATTTGTCATAGCCAAACAATTCAGTTGCATATTTTTCATATTCACCCAATACATTGTTGTGAAAAGCACGAGAAGTCAAACTTAGTGTACCTGCTTGCTTACGAAGCGTTTCCAATATTTTTGGATGATTATGCCCCTGATTTACAGCAGAATAAGAAGATAAAAAATCGAAATATTTTTTTCCTTCTACATCCCAAACATGAACACCCTCACCACGTTCTAAAACTACTGGAAGTGGATGATAATTATGAGCGCCGTGCTTATCTTCAAGATCTATATAATATTGTTCTGTTAATACCTCTTGCATAGTTTTATTTTTAAATGATTGTTTTGAATGCAAATTTACTATAATTGATGCAGAAATTCCTAAGGGATATATAATAAATAGGTGATATAATACTGGTAAAATAAATCAAACATTATTGATCGCATATTTTTGTTCCCACTGATTCTGAAAATAGTCCTTGGATTCAAATGAAAACATATACAAAAAGCAATATTTAATTAAAAACAATTTAGTTTTCGCTGATTTTTATATAAAAAGTAATGTAAATTTTTTATTATTGGACTCTAATGTGCAAAAACCTAAAGAAAAGCTATTTTAAAGCACTCAGAAAATTAAATTTTGGGCGTCAAATTTGATTGCCTATTATCATTATGTAAAAAATTAACTAACAAATCTTTTAAAGTCAACGTTCAAAATATGAATTCAGGACAACTTATTATTTATTTAATTCCGATTTTCGGTATAGTTGCATTGCTATACACCTTTTGGAAATCGTCGTGGGTATCCAGGCAAGAGGTTGGAACCCCAAAAATGGCAAAAATTGCCACTCACATAGCCGATGGTGCTATGGCCTTCTTAAAGGCAGAGTATAAAGTATTATCTATTTTTGTTTTCGCTGTGGCAATCCTGCTTGGAGTCAGTGGAAACACAGCTGGATCAAGCCCCTTAATTGCGGTCTCTTTCATTTTAGGAGCCATATGCTCTGCTTTAGCAGGGTTTATTGGCATGAGAGTTGCAACAAAGGCTAATGTTAGGACAACAAACGCTGCAAGAACAAGTTTGGGCAAAGCCTTAGAGGTAGCCTTTGCTGGTGGAGCTGTTATGGGAATGGGTGTAGTTGGGCTTGGTGTACTCGGACTAGGTACACTTTTAATTGTTTATTCCAATATGTATGGATTAGAAAGCCAACAAGCAGTAAACAAAGTAATTACGATCATAACAGGATTTTCATTTGGTGCTTCTTCCATCGCACTTTTTGCCCGTGTAGGTGGTGGTATCTATACAAAAGCTGCCGATGTAGGAGCCGATCTTGTGGGTAAAGTAGAAGCTGGTATCCCGGAAGATCACCCTCTAAACCCTGCAACCATTGCAGATAATGTTGGGGACAATGTTGGGGATGTTGCTGGTATGGGTGCCGATCTTTTCGAATCTTATGTAGGTTCAATTATTGGTACAATGGTATTAGGTGCGGCTTTTATTGGTTTAAACGGATTTGAAACAACCAATTCTTTTGGTGGATTAAATGCCGTTTTATTGCCATTAGTTCTAGCTTCAGTTGGCATTATTACCTCTATTATCGGAACTTTCTTTGTGAAGGTAGCAGAAGGTGGTGATCCACAAAAAGCATTGAACAAAGGGGAATTTATTTCAGCATTTATAATGATTGCAGCAACAGCAGGAATCGTTATGTGGATGCTTCCTAGCTCTTGGGGCTACGGCGGAGAAGTTTATAACAATTGGGGCGTTATTGTCGCAGTAGCCATTGGTTTGGTTTCTGGATTATTAATTGGACTTGTTACAGAGCACTACACTGGAACAGGAACAAAACCAGTAATGTCTATCGTTGAACAGTCACTAACAGGTTCAGCAACAAACATCATTGCAGGTTTAGGTGTTGGGATGATTTCAACTACTATTCCTATAATCATTTTAGCAGCGGCAATTATTGGTGCTCATCATTTTGCGGGATTATATGGTATTGCCATCGCAGCAGTAGGAATGCTTTCAAATACAGGTATTCAACTAGCGGTAGATGCTTACGGTCCTGTTTCTGATAATGCAGGGGGGATTGCTGAAATGGCAGAACTTCCAAAAGAAGTACGTCAAAGAACAGATAAGTTAGATGCCGTTGGAAACACAACAGCAGCAATTGGAAAAGGTTTTGCAATCGGTTCAGCAGCATTGACAGCATTGGCTTTATTTGCTGCATTTATGACAACAGCGCAAATTGATACCATTGATATTTCTAAGCCAAAAGTAATGGCAGGATTGTTATTGGGTGGAATGCTTCCTTTCTTGTTTTCAGCATTATCAATGAATGCAGTAGGTAGAGCAGCAATGGATATGATTACAGAAGTACGTCGTCAGTTCAAAGACATCCCTGAATTGAAAAACGCATTGGCTGCCATGAAGAAAAATGACGGAAAAGAAATGTCCGAATGGTCTGAATCAGACAGAGCTATTTTTGAAAAAGCAGATGGAAAAGCGGAATACAGCAAGTGTGTTGAAATTTCAACAAAAGCTTCCATTCGTGAAATGATCCTTCCAGGTCTAATTGCTATTTTAGCTCCTGTATTGGTTGGCTTCATCGGAAAAGCAGAAATGCTTGGAGGGCTACTTGCAGGCGTAACCGTTTGTGGTGTATTGATGGCAATCTTCCAATCAAACGCAGGTGGTGCTTGGGACAACGCAAAGAAAATGTTTGAAGAAGGTGTAGAAATCAAAGGTAAAATGTATTACAAGGGTTCTGATCCACACAAAGCAACGGTTGTGGGTGACACCGTTGGTGATCCATTTAAAGATACTTCAGGACCATCATTGAACATCCTATTAAAATTAATGTCAGTAGTTGCATTGGTAATTGCTACATTTATTTAGTAGAATACTCGTCATTCCAGAATTTTCCAAAGCGAAGCTGTAGGAAAATATCTGGAATCTCATCAATGTTTAGAAATGCCCTTAACAGGTGCCTATAGTCTAAAATAAAAAGACGAATTCCAATTTGGGATTCGTTTTTTTATTTTATTCTGCATATAAATAAAATTAAGCAAGCTCCAAATGGCAATGACAATCATTAAATTTGCCTAACCAAAAAGAAACTACAAAGTCCGATTGTTCGTTGGCATTGCCAATAAAAACGGTCAAGTATCAGCATAACTAATAAACAAAGCTAAATTTTTATTTTTTGGATGGAACGTACAGTCTCCGAAAGAAGGTATCTCCCTGCTTTCCACTCCAATACCCAATTCCATTTATCAGAACTCATTCAGAGGCTATTGCATTTATAACTAAAAAGCAAATCACTCAATACGAATACCATTGGGCATTTCCATTGCAATCAGGCATAGTTTCGCCACTCCTCATTTTCCATCGCGAATCTCCTCCTCCGCACATCCCTTAGCACAAATGCACTTACAAAAAAAGTTGCACCCCAAATGGCAATGACAATTAAAAAATAAGAAGAAACTAAAAAGTAAAATACAAAACTCACTTGCTCAAGTAACTACAGAATGAAATTAACAACTCAAAAATTAAATTAACTCCAGTTGACAATGTCAACCTCAAATGGCAATGACAATTAAAAAATATAAAGAAACTAAAAAGTAAAACACAAAACTCACTTGCTCCTTGGCATTAAACAATTGGTAATATAAGATAAAAATGCTTATTTTTAAAAACCAATTCACCTGTAAAACCCAGTTTTAAAAATGAGTGACTCAATTAATCCAGACGAAATACCTTTGAGCAACAATATAAAAAGCATACACTTCAGCCAAAAAGGAATGATAGCATTTATGATTCGTGCCATCTTTGACTTTTTTAAGCAAGCACCTAGTGGTGCAACTTTGGTAGAATTAACAAAATCCATTCAATTCAAAGAAACAAAAGAGCGACAAGCCTTTGATTTAATAAGCAAAGCTCTCCTTAAAACCATAAAAAGGCAATTAGGGCAACACTATGATGAAAAAACTGCACTCGATTATAATTTGCAATTGGATATTCTCCAAAAATTAGAAGAGGAAAACTACGTTTTCAAACGCAACAACTTGAAACTACCAAATGAAATAACTTTTATAAAAGATTTCAAAAAATTATACAAAAACTGGCTGTCAATTTCTTTTCATTTTACGGATGATTTTATTAAAACGAAAATCAAAAATTTCAACAATGATTTTGCCATTGCCTTTTTTGAAGAAATGAAAAGTGGCAAAGAAAAAAAATACATCAAATTGCTGGAATGGTTTGATCCCATAACTGAAGAATGGGCACTTCAAGAGAGACGACAAAAATACCTTTCTGATGTAAAAGACAAATACACTGCTCCAATCCTACAAGAAAAGGAAGTTGCACTTTCCGATGTTTACATTCCACTAAATTTTGAAATATATGCAAATACTTATACTCGTGAAGAACAAACAAAAATTATAAACTCAAACAAAAACGGTTCTAAGCGCAAGATTGATAAGGACGACATTTTTTTTCCAGTCGACTACAATGGCAGCATCCACGATTATTTTTCAGATTACTTTTTACCTAGAAAACAATCTTCATTTATCAATAAAGAATTGGAGACTCGTCGAATGATGATTTTGATGGGGCAACCAGGACACGGTAAATCTTCTTTTTGCTATCGTTGTATGCACGATTTATATGAAAACCATCATTTTGAAGGACAGTATTTTTTCATTAGACTACAAGACGATACTGAATCAATGTTATCCAAACCGTTTGAAGGTATTTGTACTATTCTAAAAAGACACAAAATAGCTTTTTCCGATTGGTTAGATGAGAGCGAACAACCCACCATTATATTCTTGGATGGATTGGATGAAATGTATATGGCTCAAGGGTTATCAGATGATTTATTCATTGTTGTAACTTCGCGTTTTCAATATGTTTCTACAGAAAAACTGTTCAACAATTGCCTCCTCCTTTCTTTAGGTAATTTGTCTTTGCCACAACAACAACTATTGACCAAAAAATTTAAAGCTGCTAAAAAATCTGATAAATGCAACCTAGAATCTGATATTTTACAAAAGTGCAATAAGGACAAAAATTTACAACACATAAAAGAACTGATAGAATTACCAATTTTACTCCAAATGATTTTGATTTCTGGTGTGAATGTTCAAAATGCACAATCCAAAGCAATCGTATACAAACACTTGTTTGATTATGTTTTGAATAGAAAATGGGAAAAAGAACGATTAGAAAAATATCAAATTGAAAACAATTTCCAGCCCCATCATCTAAGAGCCTATATGTCCCTATTGGCTTATAAAATATATGAGAACGGAAAGGGCTACATTCGTAAAAGTGTTGTTAATACATTGCCAGAAACTCGAAAATTCATTCAAAAAAGATTAAAGATAAATGGTCAAAAAGAAGATTTACAATTGATTTTAAAAGATGTTCTGACTGCATTTTACATAAAAGAAAAACCTCTGGATGAACAAGACCGTTCTGAAGGCAGTGAAGATGGCAATTATGCCATAGAATTTTTACACAAATCTCTTTATGAATATCTAACTTGTGAATATTTGTGGAATGCTACAAAAAATTTGTTTTTAAGAAAAGATGAAGACAAGGAATATTTTAATGATGACTGGAAAAGCATAGTGCAAGGCTTACAAAAACTGTTTGGTAAGGTCCAATTACATCCTATAATAATGGAGCATTTGCGTGGCATTATTGACGGAGATACTCATCAACATCAGGAGCTACAAATGCAAATGAAAAAGTTTCTACCGAATTTACTGAAAAAAGGGTTTTTGTGGAATTATCAGGCAAATGAAAATAATGCAATTCAAAACATTTCAGCTGAACAACAAGAACAAAGGTGTTTTCACGGATTTTGGATGATTTTTGGGCAATTGAACCAATATAAAATACCCGCTCTAAGAACAACCTACTTTGAAAGTGACTGGCAAGAGTTTTACAATAAATTTATAAATGAATCTAACAAACAAGTTTTAATTAAAAAATTTGAAAAAGAAAATAAAAAAGAAAAAAACAACCTTCAATCATGGATTTTCTATAAAGATAAACCAATAAAACATTTGGTAGAGAATAGCTTATCTTTTAGCAATTGGCTCAATACAGACAGCATTGAAAAAGTTTCTGATAATGTTTCATTAAAATACAAAAATTGGATAAGAGACAGTTTAATCAAGGACAGAATTATGGAATTAAATGGTGATGTAGTACAAGGTGAGCAGAGAAAACAAATAGTTTCAAAACTAAGAAATATAAATGCTGCTAGAATGGGAATGCAATTGCATTTTATGGGACTGGACCTTCAACTAACTGAACTGAGAGGCTTGATTGCTCCTCGAATAAATTTAAGTTATACTAATTTCAGAAATGCAGATCTTAGAAATATTGACCTCAGTCATGCAATTCTTAGAAATGTTGATCTCAGAAATGCAGATCTTAGAAATGCGAATCTTTCCTATGTTGACCTCAGTTATGTAGATCTTAGTTACGCCAACCTGAGTCATTCAAAACTTAGAAATGCCAACCTTAAGCATACCAACCTTACCTATGCCATACTCAATCATGCTGACCTTAAATACGCTGATTTTCATCTTGCTATTCTAAATTACGCAGACCTTAGTCATGCGGATCTTAGCTATTCGA
>JAHDGP010000208.1 GCA_020627525.1 Bacteroidota bacterium | reverse complement strand
GGCTGTTTTGAAATTGAAGGGAGATATGAAATCTCCTATCTTGTGCTTTGTCGGTCCTCCTGGTGTTGGTAAAACATCATTAGGTAAGTCAATTGCCGAAGCCCTTGACAGAAAATATGTTAGAATGTCTTTGGGTGGATTGCACGACGAAGCTGAAATTCGTGGACATAGAAAAACCTATATTGGAGCTTTGCCAGGAAGAATCATTCAATCATTAAAAAAAGCGGGTACTTCGAATCCTGTTTTTGTATTGGATGAAATTGATAAAATAGGCAATGATTTTAGAGGTGATCCGTCATCAGCTTTATTAGAGGTTTTGGACCCTGAGCAAAACAGCGCTTTCTATGATAATTTTTTGGAATTAGAATACGATCTTTCTAAAGTATTATTTATAGCTACTGCCAATGACTTTGCCATTCAACCTGCTTTGTTGGATCGTATGGAAGTTATTGAGTTGAGTGGCTATTCTCAAGAAGAAAAAACTGCCATTGCCACAAAACATTTGATACCAAAACAAATTACCAATCACGGTCTTAAAAAGTCGCAAATAAAATTCAATGTCAAGGGGCTTGAATATATGATTAAAAACTACACTCGCGAGTCGGGCGTTCGTGAATTGGATAGAAAAATAGCCTCAGTAATGCGTAATGTCGCTAAGTCTGTTGTTATTGGTGAGGAATATAAAAAAACGGTCAATCCTGAAGTGGTTGAGAAAATATTGGGCAAGCCTATTTTCAATCCTGAATTTTATACCAAGAAAAATCCGCCAGGTGTTGCGGTTGGTCTTGCTTGGACCTCCGTCGGTGGGGAAATTCTGTTTATCGAAACGAGTCTTTACAAAGGCGGCAACAATTTGGTTTTGACGGGTAATTTAGGAGATGTAATGAAAGAATCGGCAGCCACTGCCCTCACCTATTTGAAAACAAGAGCAGCGGAATACGATTTAAAGCCAAAAGTTTTAGACAAAACAAATATTCATATTCACATTCCTGAAGGGGCTATTCCAAAAGACGGACCTTCTGCTGGAATTACCATGTTGACTGCTTTGGCCTCTGCATTTACCAATAGAAAGGTAAAACCGTTTTTGGCGATGAGCGGAGAAATAACACTTCGTGGCACTGTTTTACCTGTCGGTGGAATTAAGGAGAAAATATTGGCGGCAAAGCGTGCTGGGATGAAAGAAATCATTCTTTGTAAAATGAATGAAAAAGATGTTGATGAAATTAAAAAGCAATACATCAAAAACTTGAAGTTTCATTATGTCGAAAATGTGGAAGAAGTTTTAGATATTGCTTTGGTTTAATTTTCAATACATAAAAAATAAAGAAATTTAGTAAATCAAAAATGATGATTTACTAAATTTCTTACCAAACAATTCCATACTCTTTTTTTAGTTTTTGTATCTGCACAGCACTTTGCTTTTTACCTAGAAAAACTCTTTCATCCTTATAAAATTCTTTTATTGGAATTTTATTTTCATATAAAAATTTGCATACAATAAGACTTCCATATTCAAAGAAATAATTGTGTGGTTCCGAGTTTATATTAAACGAAATAACTGAGGGCACTGTGTATTCATAAGTCCTCAGATATTTGTTTGGGAAATTGCAAATTTTTATATCCTCTATATCAGTATACAGATGTTCCTCCGTACCATTTCCAGAAACAATTTTGATTTTATCTTCGACAAATTCTATGTGCAGCACCCTATCTTTTGCTGTTGATTTCTTTTCTCTCTTGTTTAATGCAAATGCTCCTAATTCTAACAAATCCATTCCCATATCTCCAAAAAACGTCTCCATATACTTTGTTTTGTTAGCATCTGGAACTATAACATTGATTTTGGGATAACTTTTTCTCTTTGGAATTTTAATATTCGAAATTAACTTCTTTACTTTTTTAAGCATTGTATTGGGGTATTAATGAGAATATATTAAATAAACATAAATTAATTTAGATGAGTTCCCAAAATAGCTCCTCCTAAATGATTAGGAGATTCTCGTGTGCGAGTCCAATAGATATTTCTTCTGCTTCGCATTCAGAAATTCAAGAATGACGGAGTATCTATTCTATTTATTTTAACGATCAAAAAACTCTGGGATGACAGGGTATCTATTTATTTCTTTATAATTTCCTTGACTCGGACTTTCTCACCGTCATACATTTTTAGATAATACAGTCCACTTGGAAGTGTATTCATATCTATTTGCAAAGTATGTTTTAAGGATAAATCTTCTAGCAAAACTGCTCGCATTTGTTGCCCAAGTGCATTGTACAATTCTAAAGAAATCTCTTTTTGATGATAACCATGTAATTCAACAAATAAAGTGCTTTCTGTAGGATTTGGATAAGAACGGAACAGTTTATAGCCCAAATCATTGATTGAAGTTCCTGTTGTGTCAGTCGGTGTATCAGTCGTATCTACAGGCATATCAGTCGTGTCCACAGGCATATCAGTCGTATCTACAGGCATATCAGTGGTATCTACAGGCATATCGGTTGTATCTTGGATTTCAGTAATGTTGAAACACTCAATAAATAGGGAGTCCAGTTCGACGAAGATTGAATCTTCATCATTATTGTAAATAGCAAAATCATAGTCGATGTAAGAACCGAAATCTGCCTCAAAGAACTTCAAATTCGCACCACTAGAGTTTTGAAAACGGACATATCCTCCACCTTGATTTTGTCCACTTACCGCTGTTGTAAAATACCAGAAGTACAAACCTGAATCGCCAGAATCCTCTAAATAAAAACGGTAACATCCGTCTGATTCCAAATCAAGCTCATCATTATAAGTTGTATTAGCGTCTAAATCGTCTTTATCCAAAATCAATTCTCCGTTGTGATTGGTTACAGAGTAACTATTTTCATTCGCCCAATTGTTGGTTTTTAAATTTATAACAATATCTCCATCAAAAACATCTGAAGGCACAAAGCCTGAACGGTAAACATTGTTTTGCTTGCTTTCATCTTGCGTTCCATTTACTGCAATTATTCCTACATAAAAATAATTGTCCTCATCGGCCAAACCATTAAAGTAATGAGGGTTTTCGATGGGCAAAGCTATTTCTTCCTCTTCTAAAAAGTCCAGTTCGCCAGTCCAAGTAAAAGTAGTTTTCTCTGAGCCAGGCACTTGATAAATTATTTCAAGTTCTGTCAAAGGAGTGGTTCCATTGTTTTTCACTGTTACCAACGGATTATTACAAGCAGGATTGATACGCTCATACTCCACCCTTTTTGATGGTCTTTTAACTTCAACAATTGCGGCATCTAATTCTAAGTTTGGATCACCGTAAGTCACCAACTGAACGGAGGGGCGATAGTCTGCGGCGTCCATATTTGCCACGGCATTTATACCATAATCAATTAAAATCTCATCCGATTCCACATATTCTGTAATATCAAATTCTTTCACATCGGTTGCCATTCCTGGACACCAGCCTGCTCTGTCAAAAATCCAAGTTCCCCCTTGTGGATAAACAGGATTGTCGCCACATTCTTTCCAACTGCTCCATTGAAATTCTTTGTCCTCTCCATTTACATTTACAAAATGCGTTCTAGCAATAAATTCACCGTTTTGTCCGTGTCCTGTAACTGCCGCTCTAACTTTGTATTGATTGCCGTCTGGATTTAATTTTACAGCCCGTTGTTCAAAAGAACGATCTTCGGCGATTGAGGGGTAGCCAAATCCATACCAAACACCGTTAGCGGGTCTTACAGGCCAAATGTTTTGAATAGATAAGACATGGCGTGGCGGAGTGCCTTTGATAAAATGAAATTTGATTTCCATTTCCTCCTGATTGTTCCCCACTCCTTCTATTGACAAACGTTTTTTGCCTTTTAAAATTGGTCCAAAATCTGATACATCGAATGTCCATCTTTTACCATCTGGTCCCAAGTCTAAGCCGTTTCCATATGGCGTGATGAAGGATAATATTTCAAAGCGCGCAGGTGTTTTTCTGTAATGTGTCAACTCTTCTATTTCCAATGTTCCTTCCGCCTCATAAGTTACCGATCCAGGATGAGACGATTCGCTTTCTATGGTAAAAGTGCCAGCTTCAAACAAATACATTGTATCTGTAACAACAAGTTGTGAGCCTTCAACATCGTAGGCAATTACCTGAAGTGGTGCATTTGCAACAGAATCCAATACATAGATTTCGTTTATGCCAATGGTATAATCGCCTTGCAAAAATCCTATATTCGGTCTAATGCTGGTATTCTTAAAATTTTTGTGTACTTCATTTCCCCAAATCTTTGACCAAGAAGCAATTCCACTAAACAATTCTAAATTTCCATTTGATGAAATGTCTTGTGTTGCATTTCCTGCTCCTTCATTAAAAGGGAAGTAAGTCACCAAATTTTCATAAGCACTGACATCTTCCAAACTTTGACTCATCAACTCTTTTACTTCATCGGCATTTAGTGCTTTGTTCCAAATACTAAAATCATCTACTTTTCCATAATAAAAACTGCCACCAGATTTATTAGAACCTATATTAAAAGAGGTCAAATCTATTTTTCTATTTTTTGCTGTTCCAGAATGCCACAATTCACCGTTCAGGTATATTTGCATATCTCCAGTTTCTGCATTTTTTGTAAATGTCCAGAAGTTCCAAGAATTTTTATAAACAGTATTAGGCACACCTTTGTTAATTCTGTCATAGCCCGTTCCATCATTACCACAATCCCAATAAGCCACCTCATCGCTCCAGGGTAAATGCACATTGGCTTGGCGTTGGTTTTTGTCATCGACTCCTTCAAATAAATAAGTATTTACAGGCAAAATGTCAGGATCGCCAAATGTCCAGCAGGCTACCGAAATTTCATTTTCAATAGAAGAAAAATCTTCAGATTCAAATCGCAAACTGTGTGTTCCTGAAAATTGTGCGGCATATTCCTTTTTACCATTGCTTATAATGCCATATTTTTCCGTCCTCAGATCGCCAGAAACAACATTTTTAGCAGCTTCATTTTCATCATTGTTTGTATAACTTATTTCTATTAAAATATTAGAAGCTCCATCCCATTCAAAAGCATCATAAAAAATAATATCATTGGTCCCAATGTTTTCAAAATTGGTATTCAAAAAATAGACCTCTTGAAATCCATCCAAATCAGGATTCAAAACATCCAATTCTGTTTTGCTACTGTTTTTTAATTTAATGCTCAAAAAATTCAAGCTACTGCCCAACTCCAAAAGATTCAATTGCATACCATGAATGGCTCCTGCAACAAGATCATTTTCCAATAACTCATCAGCCAAAAACAAATACTGCGCTTTGCAATAGTCATTTTCCGCATTCAACAAATCGTCAATTTGTGAGGCACCATTTCCGATTATTGCAATAGAAGCATTATCAATTCCGTTGACAGCCGTTTCAAACTGTCGTATCTCTTGAAATGAGTAAGTTTGTTCAGAGGTGTATTCTAAAATATCGCCCTCATAACTTCCAAAGCTGTATGATGGATTGTAGGAGATGATTGAATCCACCATAGAACTGTCTGTCAATATGGTATTACAATGATAATCCCACTCTCTACAACCGACACTGCCGTTTCCTACTGCCAAATCGTGGCAGCGCATAGAATATTCCATCAATATTTTTTCATAAGAATGGTTGCTATCAGGAAATTCAAAAACAGCACTTCTCGCTATCGAATCGTAGGTAAAAGTTGTTACAGAGATGGTATCCTGGGCAAAAAGGGATACAGAGACAAAAATTGATAAGAAAATCAGCTTAAATTTATTCATTTTGAATGGGCTATAGATTTTTTTAATAATAAGTAATGCGAAATAAAAGGAAACTATAAAAATGTCATTTTTCAATAGTCTTGAACAAAAATAAAAAATGAGCGCACAAACACAACAAAAGACAGTAACTTTGTGCGATTATGAGTACACCAGATAATATATTTCCTGTATTTGACCAACTTTTGCAGCGAAAAGACAAAGAAGAATTGCTACAGCAAAAAGCTAAAGTTGTTTGGATGACAGGTCTTTCAGGGAGCGGTAAAACGACTATTGCCAAGGTGGTAGAGCGCAAATTACACGATAATGGTTTTGTAACCCAATTGCTTGATGGAGACAATATCAGAGCGGGAATTGGCAATAATTTGACTTTTGCAGCAGATGACAGAAAAGAAAATATTCGTAGAATTTCAGAAGTTTCTAAGTTGTTTTTGAACTGTGGAATTGTTTGTATAAATTCTTTTGTTTCTCCAACCAATGAGATTAGACAGCAAATTTTGGACATTATTGGTAAAGAAAATGTCTTAATGGTTTACATCAATACGCCTTTGGAGGAATGTGAAAAGCGGGATGTGAAAGGGCTTTATGCCAAAGCAAGAAAAGGAGAAATTCCTAATTTTACAGGTATTTCCGCACCTTTTGACGTTCCGAATGATCCCTATTTGGATGTTCCTACAGTTGGTAAGAGCGTTGAAGAAAGTGCTGATATTATACTGGAAACTTTGTTGCCCTTGATAACTTTTGAGGGAGAAAAATGAACAGTCTAGCCGTTTTAATGGTTTTATAATCAAAAATGAAAGTTTTGAATAAAGAAACAGTAACGCCTTACAATTCGAAAGAAACAAAGAAGGAACAAGTCGCTGAAATGTTTGACAACATTGCACCCACTTACGACTTTTTAAATCACTCTTTATCAATGGGAATTGACAAATTGTGGAGGAGAAAAACGATTAAAATGTTGCAAGACATTCATCCGAAGAAAATCTTGGATGTAGCAACGGGAACAGGAGATTTTGCCATAGCTTCTTTGAAATTGAATCCTGAAAAGATCATTGGCGTAGATATTTCTAAAGAAATGTTGGCTGTTGGGCAACAAAAAATCGAAAAAAACGGATACGATAATGTAATTGAATTGCAGTTGGGGGATTCTGAGAATCTTCAGTTCGAAAACAATACTTTCGACGCTGTGACCGTTGCTTATGGAGTAAGAAATTTTGAAAACCTTGAAAAAGGATTAACTGAGATTCGCCGAGTATTGAAACCAAATGGAAAATTGGCTGTTTTAGAGTTTTCGAGACCTCAAAGTTTCCCGATCAAGCAATTATTTAATTTTTATTTTAAAAACATACTTCCATTTTTTGGACGTTTAGTATCAAAGGACACGAGGGCTTATGATTACCTTCCCGAGTCGGTGCAAGTTTTTCCTGATGGAAAAGATTTTACCGACATACTAGACAAAATTGGATTTAAAGCAACCAAATGCACAAGACTTTCATTCGGAATTTCATCCATCTACATTGGTGTAAAATAGGCTTATTAATAGCTTTCCTTACTTCTTTTAGTTCTATTTCTACTGAGGCTCAGATGAACCTCATGAATCACGATAATAAAAAAATGTATTTCGGGATTTTGGTTGGATTCAATTCCACTCGATTTCAAATAACCCGATCTGAGCAATTTTTGAACAATGATACCATTTTGGTGGTGGATTCTCCCACAACGCCAGGTTTCAACTTGGGAATTGTTTCTAATTTTAAATTAACGCCGAGAATTGATGCCAGGATCATTCCTACTTTGATTTTTGCGGAAAAAATTCTCCGTTACGAGAAATCTACCGTGGCGGGAACACCTGTACCCGATCCTATTGAAGCGATCTATTTGGATTTGCCCATCGGGATTAAATACAAATCGGATCGTTTTTACAACAACTTTAGGTTTTATGTATTGGCGGGCGGGAAAATTGATTTCGATATGGCTTCCAACTCCAAAAAGCGAAAGGCGAACGATATTGTCAAGCTGGCTCGTTTTGATTTTACTGCGGAAGTTGGATTCGGCTTTGAGTTTTATTTCCCATTGTTCATTTTTTCCCCCGAGTTCAAGGTGGGACACGGTCTGAACAATGTACACGTACCGACAGAGAAATTGATCTACTCTGATGTCATTGATAAGCTAAAGTCCAGAACGATTACTTTTTCTTTGCAGTTTGAGGGGTAATTGATTATACTGCAAATAGAAATATA
>JAHDGP010000207.1 GCA_020627525.1 Bacteroidota bacterium | reverse complement strand
TTTATTTTTCCACTCACCTACTTCTAGTGTTTCTTCTGGCTTAGGAAAATTGCAAATATATATTTTATTTTTATTTATTTTTAAAAAACGATTTTGAATGTGTGGGGTTGGTGTAACGACTGCATCTAATTTTTTAGCAATATTCGCTCCTCCAATTAAATGGATACTCTGACCAGTTGCTTTTATATCTTCGTACATATCTCTCAAAGGTTCTTGACCCGCGCAAACAATTACATTGTCAACTTCTATGGTTTGTGGCTCTCCTGCAACTAAGATGTGAATGCCCTGATCATCTATTTTTTTGTATTCTACCTCTGCCAACATATTCACCTTTTTCATCGCCAAGCTTGAACGGTGAATCCAGCCAGTGGTTTTACCCAACTTTTTACCATGTTTGCCCGCAGACCTTTTTAACAAATATATTTCTCTAGGAGATGGCAATGGTTGCGGAGATTCTGCCAATGAACCACCTTTTGCATATGTCATATCTACCCCCCACTCTTTCATATAATCTGCTACATTTAGACTCACAGAATCGTGAGACATATCGTGTGCTAAATATTCAGCCATATCAAAACCAATTCCACCCGCTCCAATTATCGCGACTTTCTTACCCACTTCTTTTTTTCTGTATAATACATCCGCATAGTCCAATACTTTTTCGTGGTCTACACCTTCAAAAGTTACTTTTCTAGGCGTGACACCGGTTGCTAAAATAATTTCATCAAAACCGCCAGCTTTCAAATTTTCGGTTGTCGCTTTTGTATTCAAATGAAGATTAACCCCATACTTTTCAATCATTACATTGTAATAACGAATCGTTTGCGCATATTCTTCCTTACCCGGAATAACTTTCGCCATATTAAACTGTCCTCCAATCTCTGGCTCCGCTTCATACAAATGCACCTCGTGCCCACGTCTTGCCGCAATCGTTGAGGCTTCCAAGCCAGCCGGACCAGCACCTACCACAGCTATTTTCTTTTTAGTTTCCGTTGGAATATAATTTAATTCTGTTTCATGACATGCTCTTGGGTTAACAATACAAGAACAAACTTGTAAAGTAAAAGTGTGATCCAAACAAGCCTGATTGCAGGCAATGCAAGTATTTATTTCTTGAGATCTATCTTCGATTGCTTTTAATACAAGTTCTGGGTCTGCAAGGAACGGTCTCGCCATAGAAACCATATCTGCACAACCTTCCTGCAAAATATTTTCCGCAACATCTGGCATATTGATACGATTTGTGGTAACCAATGGAATATTGACTTCACCCATCATACGCTTTGTTACCCAAGCAAATCCGCCTTTAGGAACCATCGTTCCGATTGTTGGAACCCTTGCTTCGTGCCAACCAATTCCTGTATTTATAATTGTTGCCCCCGCTTTTTCAACTTCCTTAGCCAATTGTACAACCTCTTCCCAAGTACTGCCACCTTCTACCAAATCCAACATTGATAATCTGTAGATAATGATAAAATTTTCTCCGACCTCTTGTTCTTTTTATTATTTCTAACGGAAAATGAATTCTATTTTCATAGGAACCACCCCATTTGTCTGTACGTTTATTGATTTTCGAAACAATAAATTGATTGATTAGATAACCTTCTGAGCCCATTATTTCTATTCCATCGTAATTGGCAAATTGTGCTAATTTTGCACAAGTAACATAGTCCTCAATCGTTTTTTCAACTTCCTCTTCTGAAAGTCCTCTAGCTGGAAAAGGCGAAATTGGTGCCTTTGTATCACTAGAAGATACATTCAATTCACTATAGCCATATCTCCCTACATGCAGTATTTGCATGCAAATTTTACCACCTTCTTTATGCACTGCATCTGTAACAACTTTGTGTTTTTCAGCCTCTTCTTCTGTAGTAAACGGATGTCCCATTGGAATAGCCATACCCTCTTTATTCGGAGCAATACCTCCCGTAACAATCAATCCAACCTGTCCTTTTGCACGCTCCGCATAAAAGACTGCCAAACGTTCTATTCCATCTGGTATATCTTCTAGCATTGTATGCATAGAACCCATTAACACTCTATTCTTTATCGTTGTAAATCCTAAATCTAAAGGCTCAAGAAGCTTTGGATATTTCATGTATATTTTATTTTAGATATGTTCATTTTTTGAATGATACAAAGCTAAAATTTTTTATATAATCAATTACATCGTGAACAAACTTTCTTTGAAAAATGGGGCAAAAATTATTTCATTTGTTAAAAAATAACAAAAAACAATTTCAATATTCTGAGGGATTTGGCAAAAATTGGCAAGGTTTTTAGAACTCATCACTTCAGTCCACTAACAGCCAAGTATTTATTATGGTTTGAAAATCATCAAACATCAAATCAAAGTCGTATTCCAATTTCTTTTTTTTCAATTTAGCAATAACTACTTTCAAAGCTTTAATGAGATGTTTTGAAAAAGTGATTTTGTGATCAATAAATGACAACTCGCTAAATTCCTTTTCAAAATTAATATTGGTTTTCATTCTGCCAGTTTTAGACTGAAACGGACCAAACTCAAACCTATTTCTTAAATAATAACCATTGTCATCAATTTCTTTTTTTGAAAACATTTTGCTTAGCTCAACGCGGAAATCTTTTTTCTTTAACTTTAAATTTTCATCTGCAATTACATAATTCGTTTTGCAATGGTAATTGTCATAAAAGCTAAAAGAACAATTAAAAACAAGTTGATTTACTGCTCTCCCATAACTCTCTGGTTTCATTTTCCTATCTAATTCTGGTTGTAATTCTTTTTCAAAACGCTCAATAAATAATTTTGAATTTTCATAACAATTACCTATTGAACGTTTTATTAAGATAGGGTTAAATGGAATCCAATTTCTTTGATTGACTAACTTTAAGTCTTGAATATCTTCAACTACTTTGTGATTCCAGAGATTACTAGAATTTGCAGAATCATCTGGGCTTTGGAAATAGCTTGTTCGCCCTTGTTCCATAGTATAACCGCTTTTTCTTTTAGACCAAATCGCGTCTACAAATCTTAACTCATAAAACTTATTGTAAAATTTTGTATTTGGATTTCCATTAAAAAATTGACCTTTTGAAGCTTGAAGTGCCTCATATTTTCCCCAGCCAATAATCGCAAAACATTCACATATTTTTACAGCGCGATTCCACTCAGTCGCATTTTTGTAATTAGAATATTTTAAAAACTCCTGAAACAAATGCTCCCGAAATTCATCGGTATGCTTATTTTTTAGAAAGCGCTCTAATTCTGATAATTCTTCTATTTTAAAAATTTCCTCCACCCAATAATATTAGATTTTTAGCACAACATTTTAACAGCCATTCATTCCAACCACAAATTCAAAATCTTGTTTAAGTTTAGTACCATCTAAAGTTTCCGCAGGATTCCATTTAGGCATATTTTTAATCGCATTCAATAATAAAATATCCACCTTTTTTTCTGTAGAAGACTTTTCTATTTTGGCATTGATTATTTCACCATTTTCATCAATGGTAAAACTAACCATTGCGCCCTCCTTTTGAAGCGTACTTGATTCTGGAACTTTATCAATAACGGCTTCTGTTAAATATTCTCTCAATTGCTCATAACCTTCACAATATTTTGCTTCATTTTTAGGAGAAACAGTAACCGTAAAATTCATTGTTTTGATGTCAATATTTCCAGATCCAATGTTTTTGTATTTAACCTCAACAATAATTTCTTCAAACAAATCTGCCTTAGCTAAAATACTCTTTTGCTCCTCTGTAAAAACATCATTGACTCCAGAAGCCTTAAATTCTTTACCATTGGATAATATTGAAATTTCTGTTGAAATATATTCAGAATCTTTTATCCATGAAGATGGGTAACCCTCATTAATATCCTTCATCGACTTGGCAGTTTGAAGCACTTCTTGACTAACTACATCTGATTTGATTCCTGTAACTTCAAACCAAATTCCTTGAGAAAAACTGGTTATCGAACAACAAAGCAGGAGAATAGAGATGATAATATTTTTCATTGGATAAAATTTAGCAAACAAATCGAATCAAACAACTCTTTCACAAAATCAAATTTAACTTATTATCCGCAAATATTTTGTCCTTTTAACCTCAAAGTTTTTATAAGTTATGTTAATATGTGGCTATTTCTTTCGACCAATATATAAATAAGAGTTAAGAGAATAAAAATATTGATTCTTCTCATTGAGTAGTTTCATTTCTTCAACAACAGTTACTAACTCTTGTTCCGTAATTTTTCCGTTTTTCACAAGTCCACTAAATCCCATCATCGTTTCATACCCATATTTACCTTCTACAAATTCTGTTTCTATTTGATTATACACTTCTACCTTTCCTCGAAACAATTGTGAACCTTCAAAGATACTCCAAAGCTTTCTGCCCATCATTCCGTCAGCACTGTCCATCCAATCTTGTTGCCAATCTGCGTATTCGTGAATAATCTTCCGCATGAGCGTTTTGTGTTTTGTAAAATATACTTGCGTATCCCAATCCCAATGAGCAATAAGTAATTGGCCATTTGGTTTCAATACTCTGTGTATTTCATTTACAAAAGAAATTTTATCTGGAATACATTCTAAAGCATCTACCGATACAATTATATCAAAATATTTATCTGGAAAATCAAGGCGATTAGTGAACTTGGAAAAAACAAACTCAATGTCTTTATCTCCAAAATTTTGTAATGCTTTCTCTTGATCTTTTTCAAGAGCATTTGTACCAATAAGTTTGGAGTTTTTATTCAGCTTATTTCTTAATGCATTTAGCAATGCTCCTTTTCCACATCCAAAATCCAATACTGTATAAGTTGATTCATCGTCAACCTCTAAAATGTTGATTATTTTACTATTTAATTCTTCTTTCACTTTGTGACTACTTCACTTCCCATTCTAATAAAGTATTGTAAACTTTTTCAGCTTCAGAGTTTTTACTCAACAGGGTTAGTTTTGCTGTTCTAGGTATTTTAAAATCTAATTCAAAAACGTCTTTCTCACTGGTCTTTTCAAGGTGATACCATTTGTTATTTGCAACCAAAGCAGCTTTGATTGCACCGTCTATTTTAATTCTGAATTTTTTATTATTGCCAGCCTTCAATGGTCCAATAACTGGGTGATCTATATAGCAAGCAGATTTTTCAAACTGTAGAAACTTTTTCGGAAATTTTTCTTTTGAAGCATCCCGACTTATAAATCCAATATTTTTTACTCCCTCATATTTTTCGCCAATTACCATTCCAGCATAAAGCTGTAAAACCCATTCTCCTTTCTTCGGGAAAGACACGCTGATTTCCCACAAACCATCTTTCTTTTGCAAAAACACTTGATTGTCATATAATCTATTACTCGAATCAAAAAGTTGAGCAGAGAGCATTACGCCTTCTGATGCCTTTACATCAAATTGCACTTTGTCCCGAACAGTGTTTATCTTTTTTAAATTTTCAGACAATTGAATATTGTATCTAAAAAATCCTTTATGAACTTCAGGTAAATTTCTGAACTCTTCATCAGACAATGGATTTCTCAATAACTGCCATCTTTTGTTTTTGGGCAAATGTGTATGGATCATTTTACTAGGATCAGGAAATAAGTAAGCGGTAGAATATTCTTTAACGAATTTTTTTCCTTTAATATATCCAGCGTCCCAGGTTACATCCATCAAATACCAATTGTTTTCTATTTTTACAGCATTCCAAACATGTTTGACACTTTTAGAAACATCTTCTTTATCAAAAACTTCAAATCCATAACCACGAGAATAGCCTCCAACCGTTTCACATTCAATACTCGCCAATTCACACATCTTTTGAAACAAGTTGGCATTTCCTGAGCAGACAGAAATTCTTGTTTTAATAACATCTTCATATTTTTGTGAAGGATATTTTCCACTAAAAAAAGCTTTCACATCATATGCAATATTATAAGTAATCCAATCATGGAACAATTTCACCAATAAAACCTGATCGCCCTTTGCAGCATCTTTAAGGTATTGAACCAACACTGGCAAACTTCCAACAGGGTCTTTTGCAAGTTTTTTACTAAAACTTTTTGGAAGATTTACAATAATTTTATCAGGTTCAGAATCCCATTTTTTTACAAAAGAAATAGGTTCCTCAAAATAATAAGCATCACTCAATTCTTCTTTTTCATCAATTTTTTCAGAAGTCTCAGCGTTTAAATTTTCATTTAATTGCTTTTCACCTTTGGTTGATTCAACATTTTCATGTCCTCCATTTACAGCGTTACAAGAGGAAAGAAAAATTCCAAAAAGGAGCATTGAAGAAGTAATGTATTTGGATATTGTCATAGATAGTTGTTTAAACACCTATAACGCCATTTCGTTTAAATTTATTACAAAATTTTACAATATCAATTATTTGATTCACTCAAAAGATATGCTTTGATAAATGGGTTTAAATCACCATTTAGTACAGCGTCAGTATTGCTGGTTGTATACCCTGTTCGGTGGTCTTTTACCCGTCTGTCATCCAAAACATAACTCCGAATTTGCGAACCCCACTCTATTTTTTGCTTCCCTGCTTCTACTTTATCCCTAGTAGCATTGCGTCGTTCTATTTCATGTTGATAGAGTCTGGAGCGCAGCATTTTCAAAGCAGTTTCACGATTTCTCAATTGCGAACGATCTTCTTGGCATTCTACCACAATTCCCGACGGAGCGTGTCGGACTCTTACTGCAGATTCCGTTTTATTAACGTGCTGTCCACCTGCACCACTAGCTCTAAATGTATCCCAATCAAGATCTGCCGTATTTATTTCTATCTCTATGGAATCGTCAACTATTGGTGAGACGAAAACTGAAGCAAAAGAAGTCTGTCTTTTACCCTGCGCATTAAAAGGTGAAATACGAACCAAACGATGCACACCATTCTCTCCTTTCAGGTAGCCATATGCAAGATTGCCTTCAAATTCTAAATCCACTGATTTTATACCAGCAACATCTCCGGCAACAAGGCTTAACTCTTTTAATTTAAAGCCATTTTTCTCTCCCCACATAATATACATCCGCATCAACATCTCTGACCAATCGCAACTTTCTGTTCCACCTGCACCTGCATTTATTGTTAACATTGCATTGAACTTGTCTTCTTCTTTGTTTAATGTAGATTTGTACTCTAACTCTTCAATTGCATTTATAACTTTTATGTGTTCCGCTTCGATCTCTTCTTCACTTACTTCTCCCTCCTTGTAAAAATCAAACAATACTGCAAAGTCATCAACTATTTGTTTTACATTGTCAAATACTTTTACCCAATATTTGTTGTTTTTTATGGACTTTAAAATTGTTTGAGCTCGATCAGGATTTTCCCAAAATGAAGGATCAAACGTATGCGTTTCCTCATCTTGAATATCTAATAATTTTTGATCGACGTCAAAGATACCTCCTAAGAGAGGCGCACTTCTCAATAAGTGACTTGATGTTTTCTTGAGTTACTGCCATTTTTATTGTTATTTATTTCACTATTTGCAGCAAAGTTAATCACTTATGGCAATGTTGCAATTTTATTAATGATTTAATGTGATCAATGATTCTTATTTTTAATAATTCTTAATAAGTTACAAAAGGAAAAAAGGCATTTGGGATATATCTCAGTTTTCGCACCTTATCATTAAGAATAAGAGAAACAATGTCAAACCGAATTTCTGATTTTATTTTATACTTGTTAATATATGCTTGAGCTGCTTTTGCAATTCTCTTTTGCTTTTTATAAGTAACGAATGATTCTGGTAATCCGAATGTGGAATCTTTTCTTGTTTTAACTTCCACAAAAATGATTAAATCTTCAAATTTTGTGACAATGTCTAGCTCTAAATAACTGGATCGCCAGTTTCTCGCCAAAATTTTATGATTTTTTTTCATAAGAAAGTCAACAGCTAGCTGCTCTCCATCTTTTCCTAACTGAATGTGTGCATTTGATTTTTTCATATATACATACAATAAGAAAACTGTCAAATTGCAAGTTACAAAAACCTATTTAACACATTAATAATT
>JAHDGP010000206.1 GCA_020627525.1 Bacteroidota bacterium | reverse complement strand
AACAGCAGCCTGAGGTTTATTCGCAACGACCACTTAAATTTCATCAAATAAATATAATCTGCGATACAGTACTTGCTAACAGCAGCCTGAGGTTTATTCGCAACGACCACTTAAATTTCATCAAATAAATATGATCTGCGAATAAAAACTCGAAGGCTGAACTACGACTAAATCCCCCAAAGGCTAGTAAACAAAAATCAATATCGCTGCTATCCAATTTAAGTATTTCAAAATGCTATTTTTTACTTGAAGCAGGCACTTTTTTCTCTTCTAACAAATCAAAGATAACATCTTTCATTTCATCAAATTCTCCTCTTTCAAAAAGACGTGTTAGAAAAACAATTTCACCGTTTTGATCAATAATTACATTTCTTGTAACACCACTTTTTTTACGTGCAAACAGACCAAAAATAGCTGATCCAGGATCTAAGGCTAACGGATATGTAACTTTAGTTTGTTCTTTGAACTTCAATACTTTGTCTAGCGGTTCGTCTCTATCTACTCCAACTAAAACAAAGTTGGGATTATCTTTCAATTGCTCCCATATTTCAGCTTCAATAAGAGGCATCTCCTTTCTACAAACTCCACACCAACTAGCAGTAAATTGTAGCATAACAACTTTCCCTAAATTGTCCGAAGATTTCAAAACGGTTCCATTATCTAAAGTCATTTCATAATCAGGAGCTTTGTCTCCAACAGAAACAATATATCCCCTGGTTTCATCAACTGGCTTCTTTTTAGTAGCTGTTTGTGCTTCAAGAGTTGCCTTATTATCATTTGGAGCTTCGCCCTTCGTCGCAGATGTTTGTCCGAAAACAGTAAATGTTATACTTAGTAAAAGTAATATGGCTATGAATGTCTTTATCTTATTTTCCATCTACAATTAATTTAATGCGAAAATGCTGAAATGTATAAATGCTTCATTGATTTCAATATAAATTTAAGTAAAAAAAGCAAATTATAAAACAATGATTCTTTCATTAATTGAGTTTTATAAAAGTTTCATTAAAGAATCGCATTGTTTTTCACTCTTTTATCAGTTTGAAAAATTCTTTAGTACCATTACTATCTGATAATTCAATAAAGTAAATTCCAGAATTTCCTTCAATTAGTAAATCTATTTTCCTAGTGTTGTTATAATCTGAATTGTAAATTACTTTTCCTGTAATATCAATAACTTTTGTTGAAATATTTGAGTACACTTTTTCAAATTCAATTGAAACGTTCCCTTGTGTTGGATTTGGATAAATATTTAAACTTCCAATGAATACATTTTTATTAATTCCAACAGATGTAACTGTTATGCATTCCGAAGTATCAATACAACCATTTTCAATAATTTCGACCGCAAAATTTCCATTCTCAGTAGGGGTGAAAGATTGATTATTTGCTCCTGAAATTTGACTGTTATCATCATCACAATCTAACCATTGATAGGAGGTGGCATTTGCTGCACTAGTTATAGTATTTTCATTTTGTGAGACTTCAACATTTGCTTTATTAATTGTCAGGAATAACAATACAGTAGAATCACATCCAGTTGCAGATCCATTCGCAATTGTATAAAGTGCAGAGTCATTATTTTCAGTATAATTTATACCATCTATCCAAGTATAAGAATTGCATTCAACTATAGTGTCAATACCAATCGCACCGCTGTTATCTAATCCTTCGACCCAGGCATTTATATCCATATTTTGTGTTGTGCCATCATAGCCATTCGGAGATAAATCTTGAACGGTCAAATCTTCAGGTGGATTGTTGAAATTGTAATATGCAAGAAGGTTTTCTTCAGAACCATCAAAGCATTTATGCATATTTTCTTGGATTGTTGCTTGTGTCAAAACTGTATCCCAGATTCTTAAATCTTCGATATTTCCAGTCCATAGTTCTACAGGATCTCCATCGCCACCCAAACAACCAATATGTAAAGGTGCATCATTGATTGAACTACCTGATGATAAAGTATTAAGAATTTCAGAATAAGATTCTAACTTCCCATCAACATATAAAGCAAAATAAGCATCTCCATTATAAGTCATAGCAACGTGATGCCATTTGCCATCATTTACCGCTGTTGAACCTGTAAAAAGTGCGAAATTGCTATCCCATTCAGAACTGATGTATCCACTTATCTGTCCAAACTGCAATTGAAATCCCCAACCCACAAAAGGAATATCCAGTTTTGAAATTATTTGTTGCCAATCAACTGTGGAACTGGTTTTAATCCAAGCCTCTACAGAAAACTGATCTGTCACCTCAAAATCGAGATTGTCTCCTAAATTGACACAATCATCAACTCCGTCAAAACTAAGAGCAAGAGGTTGTGCATTTAATATTCCACAGATTAAAAAAGATAGGAAAACAAAATAAAAATTGTGCTTCATAATATATTATGTGTATAAGTTGATTCTAATTATCTCACACAAATATACTGACAACAAATTAATTTGTTTAAAATAACGAAGGTTCAATTATAAATATTAATTTGATCTTACCATTCATATAAACCCAATTTTTCCATCAATATTTACTCTACTTCCTTCAATAAATGCGCAAACTTTTTTCTGAATTTTGCAATTTTAGGATTAATAACCGCTCTACAATAGCCTTGCGTTGGATTCAAATTGTAGTAATTTTGATGATAATCTTCAGCAGCATAGAATTTCCCCAATTCTGTTATTTCTGTAACGATGGGATCATCCCAAATCTTCGTCGCAATGTTCATTTTTGAATCTAAAGCGGTTTCTTTCTGCTCGTCGGAATGGTAAAAAATAGCAGAACGGTATTGTGTTCCCTTATCATTTCCTTGCCTATTCAAAGTCGTTGGATCGTGGGTTGTCCAAAAAACTTCCAATAGGGTTTCAAAGGATATAATAGCAGGGTCAAATACAATTTGCGCCACTTCCGCATGACCAGTAGTTCCATTGCAAACATCTTTGTAATTTGCACTTTCATCTGTATCTCCAGTGTATCCTGAAACCACTGATTGAACGCCTTTCAAATCTTGAAAAACAGCTTCTACACACCAGAAACAACCTGCACCGAGTGTGGCAGTTTCCATTCCATCTTTCTGAGAAAAATCATCCATTACGTTATTATTAGTTTTTTGATTACCAATTAATTGACTACAAGATACAGCCAACAATACAAATATAAACAGGCTAATATATTTTTTCATCTTTCCTTTTCTTTAAATTACTCAACTTTGAAACAACAAAAGCAGCAAAAATGTTGCGTAAAATTATACTGATGGCTAATATGTCAATCAGTTGACTATGTTATTTACAATCAAACTTAAATCCAGCATATTGTATGCCAGTCAAACGATGCATATCATAATCAAAGGTGCTCAAATCTGATTTTTGAAACATTGAAATATCTTTATAGCCACAAGCACGTGCAATCACTTTAATTAAATCATTGGAAGCAGTGAAAAATCTTGATAGTTGTTCAGCCGATTCTTGAATAATCAACCTTTGTCGTAAATTTTCTTTCTGAGTCGCAATTCCAACAGGACAATTATTCGACTGACAAGCGCGCATGCCCAAACAACCAATTGCTTGAAGTGCTGCATTAGAAACGGCAATTGCATCGGCTCCAAGCATCATGGCTTTAGCAAAATCTTCTGCAATCCTCAATCCTCCAGTAATGATTAGTGATACGTCTTGCGCATTTTTACTATCTAAATGTTTCCTCGCTCTTGCCAATGCGGGAATTGTTGGTACATTGATATTGTCTCTCAAAACCGTTGGAGCAGAACCCGTTCCGCCACCACGACCATCCAATATTATATAATCAACACCAACAGCAAGAGCAAAATCTATATCTGCTTCAATGTGGCTTGCGGCAATTTTGAAACCAATTGGAATTCCGCCAGTTTGCATTCTGACCTTTTCAGCAAATCCAGCAAAATCTTCAACTGTTTTTAAAAATGGAAATGCAGCAGGGCTAATAGCAGGCTCACCAACTGGCAACTCACGAACCTTTGCAATATCTCCTGTTACTTTTTCACCAGGCAAATGACCGCCTGTTCCTGTCTTTGCGCCTTGTCCCCCTTTGAAATGAAAAGCTTGAACTTTGCTCAATTTTTCCCAACTAAATCCAAATGCACCAGAAGCTAGTTCATAAAAATATTTTGAATTATTGATTTGTTCTTGTGGCAACATCCCGCCTTCTCCTGAACAAATACCCGTTCCTGCCAACTCTGCACCTTTCGATAAGGCAATTTTTGCTTCTTTGGAAAGCGCACCAAAACTCATATCAGATACAAACAATGGTATCTCTATTTTTAAAGGTCTGTGTGCTTTTTTTCCAATGACAACTGTTGTATTTACAGGCTCATCATCCATCAATGGTCTTTTTGATAATTGTGCTGGTAAAAACTGAATATTTTCCCATTTAGGCAAAGTATTTCGATCTACCCCCATGGATGCGGACGGACCGTGATGCCCCGTTTTACTCAAACCATTTTTTGCTAAATTTTTAATATAACCGGTATAGGGTTCCGTATTTTCTGGATGGGTGTCAGCATAGGCTCCCAAATATTCATTTCTGTCAAAAGGTTGTGGGTGAAATTCTTCAAAAGCAATTACCTGAGCTTTGTCAATGTAAATTTCTCCATCTTTTATGGCTGCATTGAATTTGTGCAGCTTTTCCTCATTGTTGTACTCACTAATTCCAGTGTCAACACGGTAATCCCATTTGTGCAAACCGCAAATCAAGTTATCTCCTTCTACATATCCATCACTAAGTAAAGCACCTCTATGTAAACAGCGACCATACAATACCGAAAAATTATTTTCAAACCTAATCAACACTAAATCAGTGTTTTCTACAAGGGCATGGTAGGGTTTTCTATTGCTTAATTGGCTAAATGTAGCTATCCGATAGGGCTGAATAAGGTCGGAATAAGTACTGTTAGAAGGAAATAGTTGATTTTTCATATAGTTGGTTATTTTGATGCAAATTAAGAGTTTAATAGAATAATTTTGTACTTAGTGGCGACATTAATTTGATTCACGGCAATAAATCATTATTTTTGCCTAAATTTTATTAAACAACAAATAATTTGTAACATGGGTAAAGGTGATAAAAGAACTAAGAAAGGTAAAATTAACAATGGATCTTTTGGAAATTCTAGATTGAAATCAAAAAATAAGAAGAAATATACTGGGGCTAAAAAGAAAGAAGAAACAGCAGCAGCTTAGTATTAATCTTTGTAAATCAATATTTTAAAGGATAAGTAAGAAATAACTCGTTTAACATAGTTTTTGCGACTTGTTTCTTTTTTATCCTTTTTTTGTTAAAATAATTTATGGGCACTTCTCTGTATATCGAATTGATCCATTATTCTGCATTCAGTTTAATTGCTGTGTATGGTTTATGAATGTTGCTACACGCCAGCCTTACAGACAGCTAACATTTTCATCCCAAACTCAAATATTTGGTCTTTCACTTTGTAAGCAATCATTTATAAAAACTGAAAACCGTGTTTCTCCTATGATGAAAACCTTCGTTTATAGAACAAAATTCGAAACTGAAGAGATTTGTCAAACAGTTTATGCGCCAGATATTGATTCATCTGTAAAAAAGTGGATTGAAGTTATCAATGGCCAGATGGATGAAAATCAAAAATTTAACGCTGAAATATTGTTGAAAATCAATGATGAATTTGAAAATAACAGAGTAGAGCTGTATAAAACCAAAGAATTAAATTACTTGACTTATCTTATTGATAACCTGCCTATTGTTACTTACATTGATTATTTACCTAAAGGACACCCTGATATCATCGCAAAAATTTATTTTTTAACTGCTGCTGAAGGAGGAAGAAAAACACCTGCATTTTCAGGCTATCGACCGCAATTTGAAATTGAAGGAGTAAATGGATGTACATCAGCTGATCAGTTATTTATTGGAAAGGAAATAGTTTTTCCTGGTGAGACTGTTGTTTCTGAAATTCGGATGTTTAGTCCTCAGCTTTTTAAAGGATTGTTGAAAGAAGGTTCAAAGTTCAAACTTGCTGAGGGAGCAAGGAAAATTGCAGATGGAATCGTTATTAGAATTGTTAATAAAAACTTGATAAACTGATTTTGTTTAATGAAAATCAAAAAAGTACAAGAGTTTATAGTTGATTTTGAAGAAACAATAATCACTGCAAGTTTATGCTCGAAAAATGAATTTATTGCACTTTTGAGTTCAGGCGATGTAGTCCGAATTAATTTTGAGGATGATTCGGTTAAAAGTTTGTTTACGGTCAAGAGTGCATTTATTTATACCGATGGAGGCTTTGATATAAATGCTCCGTCGACATTTTATACCTTAGATTCTGTTGTTGTTTTAGTCAATGATTATAAAAGACATGGCTTTGTTCATTATCCAGATAATACAAATGAAATACACCTTTGGAGAGGAGAGTACAATGTAGACGTTACAAAATATCCAATTGCACTTTTTAGAAATGAAGACAATGCGCCTTGTTTGATTTATGGCAATGACTGGAATCATGTAAATATAATGAACCTTGATACCAGGCAAATTTTGACAGCTGATAAATCATTGATTGAAGAATCGGCAGAGGAAGATCATTTTAAATACAATACAAAAGGAGAAATTAGCAAACATCCCTGGCCAAGCCCTTACGATTATTTTTATGGAGAATTGAAAATGTCTCCTGACAATTCCATGTTTTTAAGCGCAGGTTGGGCTTGGGGTTCTTATGATGCTTATAATGTTTATGAAGTAGATCATTTTTTAAGCAGCAACCGAATCGCGGATATTTCTGTTGGAGGTTGGGAGCATTGTGAGAGAGCCGCTTGCTGGATTGATAACTCAAGTATCGCTGTGGCGATTAATCCATTAGAGGAGGGGGATAAAAATGCGAAAGAAAACAACCATAAAGGTGAAATTCATTTTTATAAAATTGATGATCAAAACTGCGAGCTTGATGCTGTTTTAAAAATAGCAGACTACAATTTTGTAAATGCGAATATGTGTTTCAATCAATCTATAAATGCCTTTATTATCCATTCTGAAGATTTGGGTTTATTAGCAATGTCTTTAGAGGGGCAAGTTTTGTTTGAAGATAAGAATTTTAAGATAAATGAATATTTCCCTAAACTTAACTTGTATCTGAAATATGAGGCAAAAGCAGTTTCAGTATATGAATTGATTTTTGACTAATTTAATCTAGTTGACGTTTATCTCTTAAAGTGTTCTTAACCAGTTTTTCTATTTGAGATGAATTTTTGTAAAGATATTCATAAGTTTTTTTCATCACTAAATCTTCATTCCTGATAATCTCATCATCAATTCTTTGGTACTCTTTGGAGCTTTTTAGTTTGTTACCTGATTCAATACTTTTCTTGAGATCATTTTTGTCGTAGGGATTTTCCTTGTAAAATGAATCTACCAATTGCTTGAGGCTTTTTAAATCATTGGCAAAATCTGTCAAACCCAATTCTTGATCAATGAATTTAACAACATCGTCAGTTATTCTTTGTTCAACAGAAATGCCTTCATAATCGTAATAAGCGTACCATTGCCAAACAGTCAACACTTGTTTTATTAAATTGGGTAATTGTTCAAATCCCTCTGCATAAATCCATCCTCCATACTTTACATCATCACCTAAATACTGGCTTATATAACTCCAAAAATTTCCAAGAATTTGATATGCATCTTTTGATGATTGGAGTATCTTTTCCACATCAGTAGTATTGCGATCTCTGTAAAGAGAAAGCGCTTTGGCAAAATCATATTTTACATACTCTAAAAGCTCTTTGGCTTCTTCTGGCTTTACCTCAATTTTTTCTGATAAAATTTCTACTTGATTGGTTTGCCAAATCTTTTCAGCTACTAGTAAATCAAAATCAGTTTGCTCTAGTAATTTTTTGGCAGCAGTTATTCCAATTGGAATTTTTTTGCGAAGGTCTATTATGTGCTTTTTGATATTCAATTCAAGTAGTTAGGTAAAACAAGAAAAGGGAGAATGTCAATAAAGACTTCTCCCTTTTTTTCCGCAGTTAGCTAGTAAAGCCGTGTATAAATTAACCTAGTGTATTCACGTTATTTAGATCTTCAAAAGCTT
>JAHDGP010000205.1 GCA_020627525.1 Bacteroidota bacterium | reverse complement strand
GGAAAACTAATAGAGAGATGCTAAACAGAAATACAACCTCACTTTCGGGCTTCACATCTTCTTTGACAAATAACCAAACATATTTTTTGATAAAGAATTTTATTAATTTAGTAGTTACTCAGTTACTTTGGGGTTGGTATTGCAGTCTTAATTAAGAATTATATATATTAGATGACACAAACAGTTATCTTTATAAAAAATTAGTAATTCATTAAACTTTTTACTGGAAACTAGGTCAAAAATCAGCTAACAACAACAGTTTGTAAAATGAGAAAACACTTTTTAGCAATAATTGTACTATTTTGTATTACATTTGTAATGCATGCTCAATCAGAGAAAGATACTTTAATTTCAGAACCAGTTGATTCTGTTTATATAAGTGAAGAATCTTTTACAAAAGAAAAAGAAATTTCGTGGGAAACATTGTCTCATGATTTTGGTAAAATAGAGGTATATAATAAGGTCAATTATGCATTTAAATTTGAAAATGTTAGTAAAGCCCCAATAATAATTACAGATGTAAAAGTTACTTGTGGTTGTACTTCTCCAAAATGGACACAAGCACCAGTTATGCCTGGAGAATTTGGTGAAGTAAGCATCGACTTCAATTCTTGGAAAGATGGTGTTTTTTCAAAAACAATTTCAGTTTATACCAGTGCAGGAAATTATCCAGAAAAGTTGTATATTTCGGCGGTTGTTATTGATCCTTTAAAAGATGAAAATCAGGAATTCGAAGAAGTAGAATTTGAAGAGGATAAAGAAAACGAAAAACTAGAAAAAAAAGAAAATTAAAAAGACAGACTCTTAACAGACTTGAAAGCCGATTTTAAGGGATGTGAGCAGACAGATGGTCATTGTTCATATTTTTCATCCCTTGTAAAAGAAATCGGCTTTTTTTTATTCCATTTTAAGTAGTTTTGTAAGCGTATGATAAAGTGTATTGATATTACAAAAGCTTATGGTGAATTAAAAGTCCTAAAAGGTGTATCCGCAGATATTCAGAAAGGAGAAATCGTTTCTATAGTCGGAGCCTCTGGAGCTGGAAAAAGCACCCTTCTTCATATAATCGGAACTTTAGACAAATCAGATTCAGGAAAATTGATCATTGCAGATCAAGAAATTGAAAAACTCTCTTCAAAAAAACTCTCTCGCTTCAGAAATAAAAATATTGGATTTGTATTCCAATTCCACCACCTTTTACCAGAATTTACCGCCATTGAAAATATTTGTATTCCAAGCTTTATTGCCAAGCGAAACGAAGCAGATTCAAAAAAGCATGCAATGAAACTTTTGTCAATGCTTGGGCTGGAAAAAAGAAGCAACCACAAACCTTCTGAACTTTCTGGGGGAGAACAGCAACGCGTTGCCGTTGCCAGAGCTTTGATTAACAATCCTGCCGTTGTTTTAGCAGACGAACCTTCAGGAAACTTAGATTCTGTCTCTGCACAAAATCTCCACGAACTTTTTTTTGAATTGAGGAAAGAACTCAACCAAACATTCGTAATCATCACCCACAACGATGAACTTGCTAACATGGCGGATCGGAAACTCACAATGAAGGATGGAGTAATTTTAAGGTGATATTAAAAAATCAATGGCAACTTTTATCTAGTTAATTTCTCGATAAATAAATTCATGGAGAACAAAAAAAACAATAGGGCGAGACAGTTTAAAATCCTCAAAACAGGTCCCAATATACTGGTCAGTCCCGAAAAGAAATTAGTTGTGCTGTGGTCAGCAAAATCAGGATCAGCTTTTATTTTAAAATGGTATTTGTATCAATTAGATTTATTAGAAAAAGCAAAAGAACACAGTGTTTGGATTCACGATTATAGAAAAGTACTCAATGCGCATCCTGAGAATAATAAAAACTTGAGATCACTTTTAACGAAGGCGAAAAACTATCACATCATCAAGTTGGTAAGAAATCCTTTTACCAGGGCTGTAAGTTCCTATGTTCAATTTCTGGACTTCCTGGGTTATAAATTTCCCAATGCAACAAATTTCATATCTGATCAAGGAAATTTAGAGTTAAAAACTAAGTATTCTTTTGAAGAATTTTTGGATAAATTACTAGTAGAAAATATTCGAAAGGTGAATGTCCACTGGCGATGCCAAACCCACCCTACTGAGAGAAGGAATATTTTAAAAGTAAACCGAATAATAAAATTAGAAAATGTCAGTGAAGAAATAAAAAAGTTAGAAGTCGATTTAGATCTAAAACCGTCTAATCTTTCTGATTTCGCTACTTCATTTCATCACATCAACAAGTCAAAAGAATTAGCTAAGTCCGAATTTATAGGAAATACTCCATTAGATATTTCTATCCGCTCCAATTCACCCGGTTATGAATGCTTTTACAATGAGGATTTAAAACAAAAAGTTTTAGAACTTTATAAAGAAGATTTTGAAAGGTATAATTATTCCCAAGAGCTATAAAATCGAAAAGCCACAAAACACAAAGTAAATAGTATTGTGTTTTGCGGCTTAGTACTGTAAATTAAATTTTGTCTGAATTTGACTAGTTTATTTTGGAATTATTCAAGGCAGAAACGATTCGAATAGCCTAACTATTCAAAGACTACTTATCCTCCAAGAATTTCTCCTTCGTCGTAAGGACAATAGGTGTGAGCGATTTTGTTTTCAAAATATCGTTCACAGCAACCAAATCTTTTTCGATTACCTCTTTGTACTTAGTCTCTAATTTAGCAATGGCTTTTTGCAAACTTTCCAAACGCTGAAGTTGAGAGTTAGAAGGACGCCCAGGGTATGAACTCACTTGTCTATACAATGTCGACACCAATTCACCGAGTTCTTCTTCTGAGTCCACATAAAAGTCACCGCCCATTCCAACAAATGAATCAGCTAGCTTTTCTGCTTTTTCAGAAATGGCTGCCAACTCTTTAATGTCATCGTTTTCCAATTCATCGGCTTTGTCTTTTACTTCTGACAAACTTCCATGAATATAAGATAACTGCTCAACCATATCATAGAGTTTCAAAGTTGCTTCACTTTGCACAGCTCTTCCTTCTGCTGTATAAGGAGAATCTGGATCGTACTTCAACTCAAATTCCGTTTCATAGCTTTCTTTCCCTTTTACAATTTTTGCCTTATACTTTCCAGCGGGGAAATTTGGTCCAAAGATAGAACCAAACAAAGCTTGCGGGTTGTTTGAAGGTGGTGCCTTAGGTCTTTCCATTTGTGTTGGCATATTTACGATATTGATGCCTTTACTTTTTCCAGCCGGTAATGTTCTGATTAACTCCTCTTTATCATTGTAAACCTCAATAAACATTTTACCAAAAGTATGACGCTTATTCATATAATAAATAATCTTTGCATCACTGTTTGGGTTGCCCGCAACAAAATTGCCTGCTCCACCAAACCATCCACCGCCAGCACCAGGGTCGCTTAACTCATTCGGTTCTATATCAAAAAAGTGAATTTTCTTTGCAAAAACTTCCTCCGTCGCTTGACGCAATGGAGTAATATCATCTAATATAATTGCACCTCTACCGTGTGTACCCATCACCAAAGCATGGTCTCTCGGATGAATCACCATATCACGAACTCCTACCTTTGGCAAATTGTTTTCAAATCTACTCCAATTAGCTCCTCCGTCGATAGAAATATACAAACCAAACTCTGTTCCTAAGAATAGTAAGTTTTCATTTACTAAATCTTGTCTAAAACTCAATGCATAGCCATTTATATTTTCAGTGCTTATACTTGTCCAAGTTTTTCCCAAATCTGTGGTTTTATAAACATAAGTTTTCTTATCACCAGTTCTATGTCCATCAAAGGTAACAAATGCAGTATTAGCATCAAAACGACTTGGTTCTATTGAAGTTACCCAAGTATTTTTGGGTAAGTCAGAAACATTGGCAACAACATTTGTCCAGTTCTTTCCACCATCTTTGGTCACTTGCAAGTTTCCATCATCCGTACCAACCCAAATAGTATTTTCACTTTTGTATGATTCTGCCACAGTATAAATTGTACAATGGTTTTCAGCTGTAGAATTGTCTATAGATAAGCCACCAGATTTATGTTGTTCTTGTTTCTTAGGATCGTTTGTAGTTAAGTCAGGCGAAATGGTTTTCCAAGTATCGCCTTTATCCTCAGATGAAAATAAATACTGAGCAGCAAAATACATTTTTTCAGGATTGTTAGGACTTATGTGAATAGGTGTGTTCCAATTGAATCTATACTTATCGTCTGCATTTTCAGGAAATGGTTGAATTTCTTTGGCTCTACCAGTTTCTTTGTTGTAGCGTACTAAGTTTCCACCTTGATACTCAGAGAAAATAATATTTTCATCTGTAGGATGTCTAAATGAATAAAAACCATCGCCACCAAAAGTAGCTTGCCAGTCTGAATTTGTGATTCCACCAGATTTGCTTGAAGGGGCATACCAAGAACCATTGTCTTGCAAACCACCATAAACATTGTATGGCTCATCCATATCAACACTTATTCTATAGAATTGCGAAATTGGCAGATTCATATACATCTTAAAGGTATATCCATCGTCGTAAGATTCATACACCCCACCATCTGTACCGATAATAACATGTTTGGTATTGTTTGGATCTACCCAAACAGCATGAATATCAGAGTGCACAGCACTGTTGACTGTTCTAAAACGATCTCCGGCATCTTCGCTTATCGTTAAATTCAAGCCGCATTTATAAATCTTGTCTTCATCTTTCGGATTGACAACCATTTCAGAAAAATAGAAAGGGCGAATGGTAACATTTCGATCATTGCTCACACGCTCCCAAGATTTTCCAGCATCTTTAGATAAATATAATCCTTTGTCGTCTTTTTCTTTTGCTTCGACCGAAAGGTAAATTGTATTTCCGTTGGAAGGTGCTACAGCAATTGCCATTCTACCCAATTTTTCTTTGGGCAATCCTTTGTGAATCTTTTTCCATTTAGCACCGCCGTTTGTTGTTTTATAAATACCACTTGTACCTGTAAAGCCAGAATCGAACGACCACGGATAACGTCTATAACTCCACATTGCGGCATAAAGCACATCTGGATTTTCAGGATCAATATCTAAATCGGTGCAGCCTGTATTTTCATCAATGTAAAATATTTTTTCCCAGCTATCACCACCATCAGTCGTTTTATAAATTCCACGTTCAGTATTAGAAGACCACATTTGTCCCAACACTGCCACATAAACAGTATTTGGATTTTTTGGGTGGATGATAATATCACCTATTCTTTCAGAGTTAGGCAATCCTTTAAATTCCCAGCTTCCACCACCGTCTGTTGTTTTATAAATTCCAGTTCCAACAGAGACACTATTTCTCACCCAGGGTTCACCAGTTCCAACCCAAATGGTATCGGGATGGTTTTGATCAATTTTAATTTTTCCTATGGATTGTGTATAGTCATCAAACACAGGACGCATTTGTGCCCCAGCAGTAACAGACTTCCAAACACCTCCACCGCCAGCACCAATATACATGGTTTCTGGAGCACGCTCAACAACATCTAATGTAGATACACGTCCACTTGTAACAGCAGGCCCAATCTGTCTAGCTCTTAAAGAACCAAACAAAGATTTTCCTGAAATGGTCGCACTCTTTTTCTCATTTGCTTCTTGTGCATTTATTTGTAATTCATCCAAGCAAATAAAGGAGACAAGCAACAATAATTTAGGGATAATTTTTTTATACATATGGTATTAGTTTAAGTTATACGAATTTGAATATATATAATGTCGTATTAAGCATTTTATAAAAAAGGCTGTTTAAATCAATAGATCTAAACAGCCTTTTGGTTAGTTATATATGTTCTTGCGGCTTATTTGTTAGCCTTTTTCTTTCCTTTCTTTCCTTTACTTTTACCTTCTTTCTCCATCTCTTTTTCTTTTGAGGCAGCAGGTTCTTTACCATCATCTGCTTTTGTTTCTGCTCCTGGAAAATCAAAAATAGACTCATCAATTTCTGGATTTAAAACCATATTTTTGAAAGTCATTTTCATTACAGATTGTCCATTTGCTTTTGTTTCCATAAAAAATGGGAACATCAAACCATCTACTTCTTGGTAATCACTTAAATAAGTTTCTGCTTGTTGCCCCTTTCCAGGACCTTGCTTGATAGTCGTTTTAGTCATTATCAAAACGTTGTTCTCTGTATCGAAATAATGATGTTCAATTGTACCATCTTTTTTAGTCATTTTCAATTCGTGACATTCTGCCCCTTCTACTTCAGAAGTTCCAACATATTCAATAGCATGGCCCTTTTCTTTATAATCAATAAATTCAGGTTCAAACTTTCTATTTTTGATTTCTTCCGCTTCTGCTTCTGGCATTTTTTGAGGATCTTCACCCATCATTGGATTAATCATCCAAGCAACTTCACCATTGTAGGCATTTGTAAAACTTTTACCTTGAAAATCAATGTCAGTACGAGATTTATCAGGGCTTGCAGCAACCATAGTACCTCCCAGCTCCATTGGTCCCATAGTCATTGTAAGGTCCGTTTTTTGAGTTTTAATTTTTTTGATAGCGTCAGCTCCGCCGATTACTTCTATATAGGCATTCACAATTTCATCTACGTCTTGCGCTGAAAGAGAGAAACAAGAAAACACTGCGAATAATAGAATGGAGAATTTCAATTTCATATTTGTTTAATTTTGTTTTGTTATTATTAATAATCCTAATTGACTCTAAAAAGTTTCTTTGGTTTAAAAAAATCTTGTGAACTAGTTGTAACCAAAGATACAATCTAGCCGTTAGTGAACCAAATTAAAAAATACAACAACTCCAAGAAGTATTAGATTTTATTAATTTTGCAAAAAATATCCTCTTAAAAATATGTCAGTAGTAACTTATACCAATTGCCCCGTTTGTGAAAGTAAAAAGATTTCATTTTTTACAAAAGCAGTTGATTATACTGTAAGTAAAAAGGAGTTTGAAATTTTTCAATGCAGTGATTGTACATTTAAATTTACCCAAAATGTACCTGAACAATCTGAAATAGGTGCCTATTATGCATCTGAAGAATACATTTCCCACAGTGATACAAAAGAAGGATTGACCAACAAATTGTACCATATGGCGAGATCGTATATGCTAGACTCCAAAAAATCATTGGTAGAAAAACACAATTCTAATGACAAAATTTTGATGGATATTGGCTGTGGAACTGGTTATTTCTTAGATAAAATGAAATCAGCTAATTGGACAGTATATGGATTGGAAACTGATCCTGGAGCAAGAAAATTTTGCAAAGACAAGTTTGATTTAGAAGTAAAAGATACTGACGTTTTGTTTGAAACTGATAAAGATTCTGTTTCTGTAGTAACGATGTGGCACGTTCTGGAGCATGTTCACCAATTGAAAGAGTATGTAAATCAGATATTCAACATTCTTAAAAAAGACGGAACATTTGTAGTTGCTGTTCCGAATTGTGAGAGTGTCGACGCAGAAAAATACGATGCGTTTTGGGCAGCTTGGGATGTTCCACGTCATTTATATCATTTCAGCCCCAGTAGCATGAAATTGTTAATGGAAAATGCTGGTTTCGAATTGATCTCCAAAAAATTAATGCCCTTCGATTCTTTTTATGTTTCTATGTTAAGCGAAAAGTACAAAAACGGGTCTGGCAATTTGCTTGGTAGTTTCGCAAATGGTCTAAAGTCATACCTCAAAGCAACTTCTAATGTTGATAAATCTAGTTCGGTAATTTATGTTATGAAAAAACGATGAAGATGCCATAACTTGATGAACATTGTATTTGTTTGTCTATTGGTAATGAATATAGAATTTACTGACTCTACTTTTTGAATCATTCTACTTTAAGAGAAACTATTTTATCCAATCGTATGCGAAGCCCTGATTTGGTGATTAGGTATTCCGCTTTTTCTTTCGTTTCCAACGTTTTAATTTCTATCGTTTCGGTTATTTCTTTAGAATTTTCATCCTTATAAATAACGGCGAGCCTTTTGTTTTGAACTCCGTACGCTTCTAATTGATCGTAAAAGTTACAGTTTACTCTGTTGTATTCGTCTTTCATTTTTTTTATTTTAAAATATTTTTCAACACCTACGAGGTTTTACACCTACGAGGTTTTAGAAACCTCGTAGGTGTTG
>JAHDGP010000204.1 GCA_020627525.1 Bacteroidota bacterium | reverse complement strand
CGATGCACTTGCACGGTCATTTTTTTCGGGTATTGAATAAAAACGGAGAATACTCACCGTTAAAACATACGGTCAATGTACCTCCTATGCAGCAGGTGACCATTGAGTTTTACGGTAATGAATATGGGGATTGGATTTTTCATTGTCATATACTGTATCACATGATGGGTGGTATGGCACGAGTATTCAGTTATGATACGCCGAGGGATGAACGGATAGCAAAACACCCGCTTAAAACGCTCATTCACGAAACAGATATGTTTTATTCGTTGGGTACATTGGATGCCTTATCTCAAATGACAGGACTTAATTTGGTAAGTTCCAATACCAGAAATCAATTCAATTTGACTTCCGAATTTGGCTACAATAAAAATCTCGAAGCCGAATTTAGCTACCAACGATATATCTACGATTATGCAAGTGTATTTGCTGGCGTAAATGTAGAAAACACTTTCAAAGATAGTTTAGGTGCATTTGATGTTATCGGTGTGGCAGGTTTTCGATTTTTTACCCCTTATATGTTTGACCTCGATGTGCGAATAGATACCAAATTGCGCCCTCGTATCGGCATTGGTAGAAGTGTCATGCTTTTTCCTCGATTTTCTGTTTTTGGTTACTATGAATACCAAGCTGACTTTGGAGTAATTACCAATTTTGAAAATGGTATAGATTACGAAAGTGAAATTGTTTGGAGTGCAGGAGCGGAGTATCTACTTTCTAAAAACTTCTCGTTAACCACCAGTTATGACAATCGTTTTGGTGCAGGGGGAGGATTAAGTATTCGATTTTAATTTTTAATAAACATAAACAATGAAAAAAGTTATTTTTATCTTGATGGCAGTTATACCTCTAATAGGACTCTGTCAAAACCCATTATTCATACCTGATACCTTATCAGGTGCATCTATCAATCTAAGCCTTCAAAACGGACAGGTTGAATTTTATCCTGGTTTTACCACAAATACCATTGGCTACAATCAGGATATTTTAGGTAAAACGATAATTTTAGAAAAAGGAAATGAGGTAACGTTAAATGTGACTAACAATCTTTCAGAAGCAACTACTTCACATTGGCATGGTCTCCATGTTTCCTCAGAAAATGATGGCGGTCCTCATTCCATTATTGAAGCTGGACAAACCTGGTCGCCGTCCTTTACGGTCTTAGACCATGCAGCGACTTATTGGTATCATCCACATTTGCATGAGCATACAGAAGAACAGGTAACCAGAGGAGCAACAGGATTTATTATTGTCAGGGATGATGAGGAAGCTCAATTGAATTTACCTCGAACTTATGGATTAGACGACTTTCCAATTGCGATTCAATCAAAAGCTTTTGATACAAACAAACAGCTTTTTTGGAATACTGCTGCGGATGATGTCATTATGTGTAATGGAACTTTAGATGCTTATCTTGATGCGCCTGCTCAGGTCATCCGTTTACGATTGCTAAATGGTTCAACAGAACGAGTTTATAATCTGGGATTTCAAAATAATCTTAATTTCCACCAAATAGCTTCTGACGGTGGTTTGTTAAATACGCCCGTTTCGCTTACAAGATTAATATTAGCACCTGGAGAAAGAGCAGAAATACTTTTGGATTTATCTACTCAACAGGGGCAATCTATTGACTTAATGAGCTTTGCCTCAGAACTTTCAAACGGTATTTACGGAGCAGCCAATCCAAGTGCTATGCCAATGGGAAGTATAGTAGGCTATAACGATAACCCTTTAAACGGAAATGATTTTGCAATTCTGCAAATCAACGTTGAAGCATCAACATCAAATCCTATTACCGACATTCCTGCTGTATTAATCAATAATGAAACCTTTTTAGAATCCGATGCTAATACTACTCGAAACCTCCTGTTTCAACCTGCGCAAATGGGACCGAATGGGATGTTAAACGGTCCATTTGAAATCAACGGACAGATTTTCGATATGGAAGTTATCAACTTTGAAATTCCTTTAAATAACACAGAGATTTGGGAGCTAACCAATCAGACTGCCATTGCTCATCCTTTTCACATTCACGATGTTCAATTTTACATTTTAAATATTGACGGTAATCCTCCACCTGCTAATATGCAAGGAAGAAAGGATGTGGTGCTTGTCCCACCCATGTCTGGTACAGTACGGTTCATAACCTTGTTTGAAGATTTTGATGATGAAGATACACCCTACATGTACCATTGCCATATGCTTAGTCACGAAGATGAGGGCATGATGGGGCAGTTTATTGTCGTGGATAATAATACAACAAACATCAATGAACTGCAGGGAAATTCTATTCTAATCTACCCCAACCCTGTTGCTAATATTATTCACCTACAAGGGCTACTCCCTTCAACAATTGAACTTTATAACACATCAGGACAGCTTTTAGAAAAAAGAGAATCAGCAGGTAATAATGAGCAATTCAATTTAGCAGAATATGCTTCGGGAATTTACTATTTCAACATCATATCATCCGAAAAAAATAATTCCTACAAAGTGGTCAAATATTGACCTATTTAATAATTTTTGAAATCTCAAACAATGAAAAAGAACATTTTTTTAATTCTGTTCGCAATAATGGGGCTCACATTTACTGTTGACGCGCAAAGTTCTTGCAGTTCAAAATCAAAAGAAGTAGCAAGCTGCTCTAAGAAAACAGCGACTACCGAAAATGTTGCTACAACTGATGAAGGAGTAGCAGTCTTGGTTTCCAATCTTCAAACTGAAACAGATAGTACTGAGAAGTTCACTGTCTATGGAAATTGCGGAATGTGTGAAAGAACCATTGAAGGTTCACTAAAAGATGTGGACGGTGTGACACTTGCCGATTGGGACAAAGAAACCGACCAAATGACAGTATCTTTTAACCCCAAAGTAATTACGCTCGATGCTATCAAACAAAAAATCGCAGATGTTGGCTATGATAGCGAAACGCATCGGGCAAAGGATGAGATCTATAACAGCTTATCTGGCTGCTGCCAGTATGAGCGGTTTAAAAATTGATATAATATTGGTTCAGATACTCCAATAAGGGGTATCTGAACTTATTTTTTAATTATAAATACCCTCATTAAAATTTGTTTAATATATGAAAAAATTACTTGCGATTTTGTTATCATTTAGTTTTCTGTATTCTTGCCAAAAAGATGAAGTATCTAATGTTTTAGATGAACAGTTGAGTGCAGCTTTAACAGAATACTCAAATGGTATAGGAGTAGAAGTTTTTCAGTTACCTATAGAAAATGACTTAGCAAATATTCCACAAGATCCTCAAAACCCCCTCACTCCTGAAAAAATAGAGTTAGGTAAAATGCTTTTTCACGAAACTGGAATTGCACTTGCTCCTATGAGAAATTTTTCAAAAGGCACATTCAGTTGTGCGTCTTGTCATTTTGCAGGAGCAGGTTTTCAAGCAGGGCGATTTCAGGGAATTGGAGACGGTGGAGTTGGCTTTGGATTAAATGGCGAAGGACGATTTAGACATACTTCGTATCCAGGGGATGATTTAGACGTTCAACCTATTCGTTCTCCAACAATTATGAATGGGGCATATCAGAAAAATATGCTTTGGAACGGTCAATTTGGAGCAACGGGTGTAAATATAGGTACTGAAGATGCTTGGACAGTAGGGACACCCAAAGAAAATAATTTTTTAGGTTTTGAAGGATTAGAAATCCAAGCTATTGCTGGGCTTAAAGTACATAGAATGGTGATGGATTCTGTTTTAGTTTATGAAACATCTTACAAAGAATTATTTGATTCAGCTTTCCCACATAGTCCTGCCAATGAGCGTTATACTTTACAAAACGCTGGTTTGGCAATCGCTGCTTATGAACGAACTGTTTTGTCCAATCAAGCTCCATTTCAAAAATGGTTAGTTGGAGAAAGAACAGCTATGAGTAATACTGAAAAACTTGGAGCTATTCTGTTTTTCGGAAAAGCAGGCTGCGTGAATTGTCACAATTCCCCTGCTCTAAACAGCATGGAATTTTATGCTTTAGGATTAAAGGATTTGGTAGATTGTCCTGAAGAAACTTTTAAAACCACTCCGGATAACCCACAAAATTTGGGGCGGGGTGGGTTTACTGGAAACGCTCAAGATAATTATAAATTCAAAGTTCCACAATTATATAATCTAAAAGATAGCCCCTTTTATGGACATGGTGCAAGTATTCGTTCTATTAGAGAAATAGTTGAATATTTTAACAATGGTATTGCTGAAAATACGAATGTTTCTGTAAATCAATTAGCTAAAGAATTTATACCGCTCAATCTTACAAATGAGGAAGTCAATCAAATTACAGCGTTTATTGAAACTGCTCTGTATGATGACAACCTGAAACGCTATGAACCTGAAAACTTACCAACAGGTAACTGTTTTCCAAATAATGACCCTTTATCGAAAAATCATTTAGGGTGTAATAATTAATTAAAATTTTATACTTATGAAGTACGTCAAAATCATTTTACTATTTGTAGTTCTTACAGCAACTTCTATTGCGATTTCATCTTGCGGTGGCAATTCAACAAATACCGAACAGCAAGGCAAAGAATATACTTCTGACTACGTCTGTCCTATGCATTGTAAAGATAGTGGCAGCTATAAAGAGGGTAAGTGTTCTGTATGTGGAATGGATTATGTGAAGAACAAAAACCATACAGCTGATGGTCATAATCATTAAATAATTTTCAATCACCCATAAGATTGGGTATTATCGAACAAAAGTAAATTTTGTAAAGCATATATAGTCTATGCCTCTAAAACGAACCTTATCGCCATAATACTTGCTTAAAAAGTTTTTTTGTGAAAATGAACCTCTACAGGACATTTTTTACTTTTGTTCGATTATACCCTATATTCAATAATAGCCAATATCTGATAGATAAAATTGTTTTTGTTAATAAACGTTAAATTTTGGCTTTTAAATTCAATATATAAACCTACAAGTTGATTTTATGGTTGATAAAACTAAATTTGAGGTAGAAAACATTCTTTTTGTTGTAGAAGAAGTTCTTTATTCAATCCTTTACAAATGTTTTGATACAGATGAGTTTGAGCGTTTATTTGATTTATGGACAGATGTTGAATACTTAGAAGATTTTTTTGAAAACAATAAAGAGGATTTAAACAATGATTTTTGGAAGGGAATCTCTGTTGAGGAAGCTATTCTGAAAACATATAATGATGCTCTTGACCTTGAAGAAAAATTATTTTCCTTAGCTGAGGAGGGAACTGTTGCATCTAGAGAAAACTTAGCCTCTTTTTTCAAACCAATTTCACTATCTTCAGAAGCAGTTAGATCTTTTACAATGAGTAAAGCTTATGGTCAAGATAGACCGAGTTGGTTGAGAATTTATGCGTTAAAAATGGATGATAATCTTTTTGTCGTTACAGGTGGTGCTATAAAGCTAACACCCACAATGAATACTAAAGAACATTTAGAACTTGAGTTATCAAAACTACGTATATCAAGGAAATTCATCATTGATTATCCATTTAATTTGGAAGTAAAAGACATTCCATTTTTTGAATTAGTTTATTAAAATAAGTCTTATGAGTGAAGTACGAAATAAAATGACTACAGAATTTACTAAAGGTTCTAGTTGGTTGTCTAAAGCTAAAAAAAGAAAAGAAAATAGAACTTGGTTGGAATCTTCCTTTTCTATTGCCTTAAGGATTCGTAGGTACTTGAAAGTAAACAAAATTTCTCAGAAAGAACTGGCTGAATCTTTAAGTTGGTCTCCTCAGTATATAAATAAGGTATTGAAAGGTAAAGAGAATCTTACCCTTGAAACTATTGGGAAACTTGAAGAGGCTACTGGATTAACGCTTATTGAAGTTTCTCAATTTGCGCAACATCAAAAAAATAGTAAAGCAGTGCGACTTGGTGTGGTATATAATCATGTAGAATTATTTACAGGACCTAAACAAACCTCTGTAAAAGATTCTGGAGAAGTTAAATCAATGGCAATAGCAATATGAGAAAAGAACCTTTAAAAATTGGTTTTGCATTGGTCAGTATTAGTACAGAGCAATTTGCAATGTTAGACTTTGATTCTAATAATTTGAATTCAACAGATGAGATTAAGTTAGAAACAGAAATAAAATTTGGGATCAACATTGTAGAAAAATTGTTTACTGTTTATCCTTCTTTTAAGTTTCAAAAAAACACCTCTCCTTTTTTAATCATTGAAACTGGATGCCATTTTAGTATTTTAGAAAACGACTGGAAATTATTAATTAATGATGAACAAATGATTTTTCCTAAAGGATTGGTCACTCATCTTTCGGTCATTGCAGTTGGTACTACAAGAGGAATTCTTCACGAAAAGACAGATGGCACACGGCATAATGAATTTTTATTACCAACGATTAATCTAACAGAAATTATTGACAATGATATTAAATTAAACATTGATGATTTTGAGTGAATATATTCCTATCTGATAGAGTAAGTACGAGGTGTTTAATTTTATGCAATAGAATCTTAGTTTTTTATCAAGATAAGAAACTCAAAAATCAATCAACTCATACTAAAAAGACGCCTTCTTAAAAATGGGAGAAAATCACCTATTACAAGTAGTGTAGTTGTGGCCACAAAAATGAATAAATAGGACTAGCGGGGGCATTCTTGCAGAAAATTACGGTTATGAGTCCAAGACTGATTAAATAAGTTAACTTGATGGTCTAAGTTTCCGCTTATTAAGATAAGTATTCAATGAAATATAAGTACCATACCCTAAGTGTTTAGATATTTTACTTGCAGATAAACCAAGCTCTAACCATTCTTTTATTTTGTCAACATCCTTGTCATACATACTTTTTTGAATAGTGCCTTTCGGTTTTCCTAGTTGAACTCCTTGTGCCTTTTTAGCAGCTAGAGCCTCTTTAGTTCTTAAGCTAATTAAATCCCTTTCTAATTCAGCAAATAACGAAAACATTGTAATAATAATTTTAGAAGCCATATCCTGTCCAGTAACATCTAGGTTCTGTTTAGTCAAAATAACCCTTACATTTTTCTCTAATAATTGATTTATAAGTGAAATGACTTCAGCAGTACTTCTTCGGTTTGACCAAGCCAAAAGGGAGAATTTTACCACGCACTTTGGTGTAAGTATCTGATAAACAGTTTTTTATAGCTGTTTTTAAAATCCAAAATCACTCTATTCTATGTCATAATTTTTGAGATTCGATAAATTGAATGAATCAGCCAAATTTTCTTCTGTAAAATCATAGATACCCGTAAAATATATATGCCTCCAAGCATTTACTGTTTTTTGTTTTGCCGATTTAATAAAATCATCAACCTGTTTGGGGTCTTTTATTTGTTGTACTTTCATTGTCAAATACAGATAGTTCCAACAAATAATTGCATTCTTAATCAAGTTCTTACAAGCATCGGCTATTTGTTGTTCTGTTCGTGTTAGATAAATCATTTCCCCACCATTAGCAAAGAATATTGCAGAGGAAAGACGATTACTTGACTCAATCATATTCCCATTTTTGCGACTATCTTGTCTTATTTCTAAATCATCTGTAAACCTCAGTATATGCAAGGTTTTAGCCATTCTTCCATACTCCTTAAGTGCAGCATATAGGGGATGTTGCTTAGAATAGGAGTTAAACCGACTAAATATATCTGAGGCAGTAGAATACTTTAGCTTTATTGAACACACCAAGCGAAGTAGCTCGCTCCAATTATCTTTAATAAGTGATTCCACGATATATCCATTTGGTAAGACCAAATAGCCCTTTTCTTTATAAGACGAGATTGGATTGTCTTTAAAAGTGTAAATGTTTTGCCTTAACATTTTGGCTATATTTGGGCAAAACCCAAAACCAAGTAAATCAGTCAAGCCAAATAAAGCTTCTGTATAACCATGCGTATCGGTAGTATGCATAGTAGATTTGATGGCATTATTATTTAGCAGTCCATCTAAGACAAAAGTGGCCTCTCTAATAGAAGCGTCAATGACGGTAGAATAGAAAGGGATATAACGTTCATCCACAAAAGAATAAGAAACAATCCCTTTCCCTTTTCTGTAATACTTGCTAGAATAACTCCCAAAAATTGTATTAGTTGAAATCAGTTTGATTTTTTGGCCATCAGATGAGGTCC
>JAHDGP010000003.1:29598-42491 GCA_020627525.1 Bacteroidota bacterium | reverse complement strand
ACAATCATTTTAAGGCGGGATTGAATATTGAGATTCCTGCTTTGCCTTTTCAATATAAAGACTTTGCCATGTGGCAATTTACTAATATTGACAAAGGTGATTTGTCAAAAAGCAAAGATTACTGGTTAAAACAACTTGCTGGCGAACTTCCTATAATTGATTTGCCATCTAGTTTGAATAGACCTGCAATCAAAACAGACAATGGAAGGATTATGGAAATGTTCCTTTCATCAAAACTAACCAGCGACATAAAATTGTTTGCTAAAAACAACGGTGGAAGCTTGTTCATAACACTAATTAGTTTTTGGAATTTAATTCTTCAAAAATATACAGGGCAGTCGGAAATGATATTCGGTACACCCGTTGCTGGACGTGAACATGCCGATTTAGAAAAACAAATAGGATTTTATGTAAACACCATCGTTTTACGAAGTTTTGTAAATACTGAACAAAATTTTATTGAGTATTACAAAGAAGTTTTACAAAATATGTTGGAATCTTTTGCACATCAAGCTTATCCTTTTGATTTGCTTCTTGATGATTTAGATGTTGTAAGAGATACAAGTCGAAGTGCAATTTTTGATATGATGGTTGTGCTACAAAATACCAATGAGAACGACTTAGTCATTTCAGAGAGTGATTTAGAAATTAGAGACTTAGGATTAAGTAAAACAAAATTTGATTTAGAAGTAAACTTTGCCGAGGTTGGAGAACACATTCTTTTCAACATTAACTTCAATACCGATGTTTATGAAACAGCAATGATTGAGATGCTTATGAAGCATTTTAATCAACTGATAAATGCTGTTATAAGTAATCAAAATGTTGTTATAAAAGATATTGACTATTTATCTGATTCAGAAAATGTTGAATTAATTGAGAAATTTAATGATACCACTGTTGAATATCCCAAAGAAAAATCCATCGTTGACCTATTTGAAGATCAAGTAGCAAAAAATCCAGATGCAATAGCTCTTATATTCAATGAAAAAGATTTTAGCTATCAGGATTTAAACAATTTGTCAGATCAGTTAGCTCAATATTTGTTGGTCAATTTTGACTTAGAACAAGAAGAATTTATTGGTGTAAAACTGGAGAGAAATGAATGGTTAATAATTTCCTTTTTGGCAATTCTAAAAAATAGTGGAGTATTTGTTCCAATAGATTTATCCTATCCACCAACTCGAATAGAGTATCTCCAAAAGGATAGTAAATGCAAGTTTGTTATTGATGCAAGTTTGATTAAGAACTTTGAAGAAAGCGATAAAAGTAATTTGCATTTTTCTAAAGTGAACATTTTGCCAACAAATTTGGCTTATGTGATGTACACCTCAGGATCAACGGGCAATCCGAAAGGGGTAATGATAGAACATCGCTCTGTCGTAAGTTTAGTTAAATCAGCCGACTACTATCAATTCACGGATGAAGATGTGATATTGGCAACAGGTTCTTCCTCCTTTGATGCTACAACGTTTGAGTTCTGGGGACCATTGCTAAATGGTGGACAATTGGTACTGTGTTCGAAAAACGATCTGTTAGATACCACGAAAATTTTTCAAGAAATAGAAAAAAGAAATGTAAATGTAATGTGGTTTACTGCCGGTTGGTTGAATCAATTGGTAGAATACAATATAGAAGTTTTTAGTGGTTTGAAAACTGTTCTCGCTGGTGGTGATGTGCTATCCGTTGAACACGTTAAAAAATTAAGGGCTACCTATAAAGATTTAGAAATAATCAATGGATATGGCCCAACAGAGAATACTACTTTTTCATTAACGTACAACATAAAGGAAGTTTCTTCAAATATTCCAATTGGTCAGCCGATCAATAATAGTGAGGTCTATATATTGAGTTCAGATTTGAATTTGCAGCCAAAAGGTATTGTTGGTGAAATATATTTGGGTGGAGATGGCTTGTCGAGAGGATACCTAAATAGACCAGATCTTACAAGTGAAAAATTTATAAAAAACCCTTTTAAGGAAAATGATTTAATCTATAAAACAGGAGACTTAGGAAGGTGGCGTTTAGATGGTCAAATCGAATTTGTAGGCAGAGCTGACAATCAATTGAAAATTCGTGGGTTTAGAATAGAACCTGGCGAGATAGAAAACAAGTTGTCAGCCAAAGAAGATATAAAAGAAGTTGCTGTGTTGCCAGTAAATTCAGAAGTTGGCGAAAAATCACTGGTCTGTTATTTTGTTTCGAAAAAGCAAGAAGATATAATTGAAATCAAAGATTATTTATCTGCTAGACTGCCTTTTTATTTGGTTCCACAACAATTTATGCAGTTGGAATCATTTCCACTTACAGGAAATGGGAAACTTGATAGAAAGTCTTTACCAAATCCATTAGAGATTTCTTCACAAGTTGATTATGCTGCTCCTAGAAATGAAGAAGAGAAAATCCTTGCGTCTGTATGGCAAGATGTGTTGAAGAAAAAAGAATTGATAAGCATTCAAGATAACTTTTTTAATCTTGGTGGCGATTCAATCAAATCCATACAAGTGGTTTCAAGATTGAAACAGCAAGGCTATAGTTTGAAAGTAAGCGAGATCCTTACAAACCCTATACTATCAGATTTGTCTAAGCTGATTAATTTAAATATCAGAAAAATAGATCAATCTGCCGTTACTGGCTTAGTTGAGCTTCACCCAGTTCAACAATATTTCTTCAAAGATGCATTTATTCAAGATTATCACCACTTTAATCAATCAGTGGTATTAAAGAGTAAGGTGTCATTAGACCAGGATTTGCTGAAAGAGAGTTTGCAAATTTTGTGCAAACAACACGATGCTTTACGGATGACTTATAAGCAAGAGGGTGACAATTGGATTCAATACAATAATGATGAAAAGAATGGCTATTTTTCTTATAGTTTTTATGATTTGCAAAACTCTACAGATGAGTCAAAAGACTTTGAAGAAATTAGCAACTCAATACAGTCAAGCATAGATTTGGAAAATGGTCCATTATTAAAACTCGGACATTTTCGCTTGAAAGATGGAGATCGTTTAGGCTTAATTATTCATCATTTAGTTGTTGATGGCGTTTCTTGGAGGATCTTGTTGGAAGATTTAGCTAAAATATATGCTGATTTGTTGTCGGGTGCAAATGTAGAATTGCCATTAAAAACAAATTCTTACAAAGATTGGACTGAAGGATTACTAGAGTATGCAACCAGTCCAGTAATGGATTTAGAAGAAACTTATTGGAGAAATATCTGCAACCAGTCGATGCCTTTATTGCCTCAAAACAAAGTCGCAAGTGATGAGGTATTGAAGAATGATGGATTTCATAACTTTAAGCTAAGCAAGTCAGTAACAAATAAATTACAAACAGAAGTTCACAGGGTTTACAATACAGAAATCAATGATGTTTTACTCTCTAGTCTGGGTACAGCCATACAAGAGACGTTTGGAATAGAAAAAACGGTAATAAAAATGGAAGCTCACGGGCGTGAGGAAGTATTGCCGCATTTAGATATAAGTCGTACAGTTGGGTGGTTTACTTCTATATATCCAATGATATTAGAAGTGTCCAATGCAAAGACCGCTTTTGAAAACTTGATTGAAGTAAAAGAGAATATCCGAAAAATTCCCAATAAAGGAATAGGGTATGGTATATTAAAGTATTTAAAACACTCTCCAGAATTAGGAATAAGCCCTTCAATTTTGTTTAATTATTTAGGTGATTTTGGAAACAGTGTTGAGAGTGATGGAGAAACTTTGTTTGATTTTGGTTCAGAAAATCTAGGTAGAGAAGTTTCCGAGAAAAATCAAGGAGATGTTCTTTTAAGTGTAACAGGAATGTTGGTTGGTGGTGAGTTGGATGTGAAAATTAATTTTTCAAAACTAAAATATGAAGATGCCAAAATTGCGGAACTAGCAAGAAGTTATGAAGAGCATTTAATTTCATTAATCGAAAAGTTGAGTACAGAAAAAGGAAGTCACAATACACCTTCAGACCTGTCTTACAAAAACTTAACAATTACTGAATTATCTCAACTAAATGCTGTTTATGAAATAGAGGATATTTATGAGCTGTCTCCACTCCAAGAAGGAATTTATTATCATTGGCTGACAAGCAAAAGTACTACGCTGTATTTTGAGCAAATGTCCTACAGACTAAATGCTCCAAACTTGGAAATATCTTTGGTGAAGTCTGCCTATGATGAATTGGTTGCTCGCCATTCGGTATTGCGTACCAGCTTTACTGATAAATTTAATGGGACAATTTTACAAATTGTAAACAAAGAAATACCTTCAACTTTTGTATACAAACGCAGTGCAACTGAATTATCCGAACAGGAAAAAGATCAATACATAGATTTAGTAAAACAGAAAGACCGGGAACTAGGATTTGATTTGTCATCAAGTAGTCAGATGCGTTTACAAGTAATTGAATTAGGTGCAGATGACTACGAATTTATTTGGAGTTTTCACCACATTCTGATGGATGGTTGGTGCATAAGCTTATTGATAAATGAATTTTCATTGATATTAGATGCTTTGCGTTCTAAAACAAATTTGCCATTATCCAACAGAATTCCTTATAGTAATTACATCAATTGGATAAAAAATCAAGAAGAAAGTGATTCATTAATTTATTGGAATGAGTATTTATCGGGATATGAAAATATTGCACAATTACCCAGAAGTTTAAAAGAAGTTGGGTCGATTGAAACACCGCATGAAATTGTCAGTTTGTCAATTCAGGGAGAGCAATACAATGAATTGTCAAAAACTTGCAATGGAATAGGAATTACACAAAATACATTTATTCAAGGAGTTTGGGGATATTTATTATCAAAATACAATAACACAAACGATGTCGTATTTGGCAGCGTCGTTTCTGGACGCCCTGGAGAATTGCCTGGTGTAGAAAGTATAATTGGTTTGTTTATAAATACAATTCCAGTACGTGTTAAATATGAAAATGAAGATACTGGCAAGTCATTATTCCAGCGAATTCAAACAGGAGCAATAGAGAGTAATTCGCATCATTATGTTAGTTTATCGAAGGTGCAATCCCAAAGCGACTTGGGAATAGATCTTTTGAATCATATAATGGTGTTTGAAAATTATCCTATAGAAAATTTGATTGAGCAAGATGTAAATGGAAAAGAAAAGGACTCTGTTTATACAATAAAATCAGTGAATATATTTGAGCGTACAAATTATGATTTTAGTATTATGATTGTACCAATCGAATCAGGGTTAAACATAAAGTTTGAATACAATCCTGATCTTTATGATGAAAGAATAATTCAAAGTGTATCGGATCAATTTAATAATTTGATCAATCATTTTTGTGAAAATATTGATCAGCCTTTACAAACTTGCAAATATTTATCACCAGAAGAAGAGGAAGAATTACTTATTCAATTTAACAATACTGAAGTAAAATATGAAGAAGGTTTAACTTTAACAAGTCTTTTCGAACAGCAGGTTTTAAATACTCCAGATAACATAGCCTTAGTATTTGAGGATGATGCATTTAGCTATAAAGATGTGAATGACTTATCCAATCAATTGGCTTTGTATCTTTTAGAAAATTATGAAATTGAGAATGGTGATTTTGTTGGAGTAATGCTGGAACGAAGTGAGTGGATGGTAATTTCTATTTTGGGAATATTGAAACTAAGAGCGGCATATGTACCTATAGATATAAATTATCCACAAGAAAGAATAGCGTATATTCAGAAAGACAGTAATTGTAAATTAATCATTGATGAATTTTTACTTGAAGGATTTAGAAAGAAAAAAAGTGGTTTTAGTAAATCAAATTTGAAAGAGAAAGGGGAGGAGTCAGATTTAGCTTATATGATTTATACATCAGGATCAACGGGAATCCCCAAAGGTGTAATGATTCAACAAAAAGGAATTGTAAACACAATTCTATCTCAAATTGAATTAACCAACCATAGAGATTGTGAAAGAGGGTTATTGTTTGCTTCTATTTCATTTGATGCCTCAGTATCTGAAATGTTCCTTTCATTGTTATCAGGTTCAAGTTTACATATCGTTGATAATGAAACAAGAAATAATCCGCGTCTACTAGAAGATTATATAGAAGATAACAAAATTGAAATTGCCACATTGCCTCCGTCTATTTTAAGATTAATGGATGTTTCAAAATTGCATGGATTAAAAGTATTAATTACAGCTGGTGAGTCACCAGATTACGAAAAAGCAGTTGAATATCTTAAATACGGGACATATATAAATGCATACGGACCTACAGAAACCAGTATCTGTGCTTCGCTTTATAAGGTCAATGAAGTTGACGAGTTGATGTCAAAATCAATTCCAATAGGGAAGCCTATTTCAAATGCGCAAATTTACATTCTTGATGAATTTAGCAAGCTACTGCCCAAAGGCAGTTTGGGAGAGATTTGTGTAGGAGGAAATGGACTGTCAGTCGGCTATCTAAATAGACCAGATTTAAGCGAAGAAAAATTCATAGAAAATCCCTTCAAATCAGGTGAAAAATTATATCGCACAGGTGATTTAGGGAGATGGTTGCCAGATGGCAATCTGTTTTTTGCAGGAAGAAATGATGACCAAGTGAAAGTTCGCGGGCATAGAATAGAGCTTGATGAAATTACACATCAGTTGTTGTTAAATGAAAATGTAATAGATGCAGTTGTTGTAGTAAATGAGACAACAAATGGAAACAAGGATTTAATAGCTTATGTCGTTTTTTCTGAAAATATAGATGAAACGGCTTTGAGAACATTTATTGAAAGTAAGCTTCCGAATTATATGATTCCAAATTATTTTGTTAAGTTGGAAGCTATTCCTTTAACTAGAAATGGTAAAGTTGATAGGAAATCTCTGCCATTGCCAAGCAATGCAATTCTCGGCAATACAACCGTTTATGTTGCGCCAAAGTCACAAGAAGAAAAAGTATTAAAAGCAATATGGGAGGAAGTATTGCAAGTAAAACCTATTAGTGCTAATAGCAATTTTATAAACAATGGCGGAGATTCAATCAAATCTATTCAAGTAGTTTCACGACTCAGACAACATGGGTTTAGATTGAAGGTAGAAGATGTGTTGAGGAGCCCAGTCTTATCAGAGCTTGCAAAGCTAGTAAAGACGAGTACCAGAACAATAGATCAATCTATTATAAAAGGTAAAGTAGCGTTGTCTCCTATTCAACATTACTTTACAAAGAGTGGAGACTTCCCGAATCCGCATTATTACAATCAATCATTATTGTTGAAAAGCAAGAAGGAGATAAATCATAAAATTTTAGAACAATGCATAATAAAGCTGATTGAACACCATGATGCTTTAAGAATGTATTACAATCAAAAGGGACAAGATTGGGAGCAATATAATGATGCATTTGAGCTGGAATCTTGTGAGGTGCATTTTTACGATTTAACGAATGAGAAAAATGAAATAGAGGCAATTGATAAAATAGGCAATGAGTTACAATCTACTTTTAATATAGAAAAAGGAGGATTGTTTAAAGTTGCTCAATTCAGAATGTCTGATGGTGATAGAATTGCTTTAATTGCTCATCATTTGGTGATTGATGGTTTTTCTTGGCGAATAATATTAGAGGACCTAAATGCACTTTATGCTAAGGGCTTAAATGATGAAAAATTAGAATTGCCACTTAAAACGGACTCTTATCAACAGTGGACAAAAGAACTTGAAAACTATTCCTTATCCGATAAGTTGCTCAATCAATTTGATTATTGGGAAAATATAAGCAAGGAAACGCTTCCTAGCATCCCAATGAAGGTAAATGCTTTAGCAGATAAATTTTTAGAGGAGGTTCTATCATTTGAGTTAGAGGCAGATAAAACTGAACAATTACAAAAACAAATAAACACTGCTTATAATACGGAGATAAATGACCTATTATTAACAGGTTTAGGGTTGGCAATAAGAGATGTATTTGATCAATCTAGATGCCACGTTAAATTGGAAGGGCACGGACGGGAAGATATAAATGACGCTATTGAAATTAGTAGAACTGTTGGTTGGTTTACCTCTGTTTTTCCTTTCATATTGGATGTTACCAATGATTCAAAAAGACAAAAAAGTTTAGTAAATGTAAAGGAGAGTTTAAGAAGAATTCCGGAAAAAGGAATTGGATATGGCGTGTTAAAATACTTGACTGATAAGAAAATGTCTTCCTGCGCTCCATCCGTCCAGTATAATTACTTGGGGGACTTTGATAACGTTTTATGGAAAGATGATGAATCAATATTTGAGTATGCTTCTGAAGATATAGGGCAAAGTGGAGATAGTATAAATAGAAATCCTAGCACTGTAGATATAGTCGGTGTAATTGCAAATGGAAAATTAAACATTAAAATACGTTTTAGCAGTAACCATTATAATAAAAAAGAAATAGCTAGCTTACTGAACGCATATGAAAAAAACTTATGCGGATTAATTGAAGAATTGTTATTGGAAAAGGCTAGCCATTTAACACCGACTGATTTAAATTTCAGTGAACTTACAATTTCTGAATTAGCTGAAATAAATTCTTCTGGCAATGTAGAAGATGTTTACAAACTTTCCCCACTTCAATCTGGAATCTATTATCATTGGTTATTGGATAAATCAAATTCAGTTTATTTTGAGCAAATATCCTACAGAATGAAAGTGGTGGATTTGGATATTGCTGTATTTAATCAAGCCTACAATAAATTAGTCGCTCGACACCCAATTCTGCGAACCAGTTTCACCGATCAGTATGGTGCAACCTTATTGCAGATCGTGAGAAAATCGGTACAAGTAAAAATAGACTTTGATGGATTGCCAGAAGGTTTAGAAAGTGATAAAAGAACTACATATTTAGAATCGGTAAAATTAGCTGATCGTGAGAAAGGATTTGATTTGTCTGCTCCTAGTCAAGTTCGTTTAACTATCTTGAAACTTTCTGAAAATGAATATGAATTTATTTGGAGTTGCCATCATATTTTGATGGATGGTTGGTGCATAAGTATAATATTGAATGATTTTTATCAGATATTGCAGTCAATTCAGAACCAGACAAAATTGGCACTTCCTACTCCTGCCAAATATTCTAATTATATAAATTGGTTAGAAAAATTGGATTCAGAATCAATGTTGTCTCATTGGCAAAACCAATTAGCTGACTATTCAAATGTTTCTGAACTACCATTTAGAAAGAAAGAATCAATAAGCAATGATTTTATTTTCAAATCCGAAAATCTGGAAATTAGCGGATTAAATCTGACGAAAATTCAATCATTGTGCAATAGAATAGGAATAACGCTAAATACATTTATTCAAGGAGTTTGGGGATATTTATTATCTAAATATAATGGTCAATCGGATGTGGTTTTCGGAGCCGTTGTTTCTGGAAGACCAGCTGAATTACCTGAAGTGGAACAAATGGTTGGTTTGTTTATAAATACAATTCCTGTTAGGGTTAAATATTCAGCAGAAAATACTGTAGTTGACCTTTTAACATCACTTCAAGAACAATCAATTGTCAATAGCGAATTCCATTATATGGATTTAGCGGCTGTTCAAGCAGTGAGTGAATTGGGAAATGATTTGATAAATCACATTCTTGTATTTGAAAATTATCCAGTACAACAAGTTATAGGAGCAAATTTGGAAAAAGCTGGCGAAAGTGAGATAGAGATAAAATCAATTTCAGTATATGAGCAAACAAATTATGACTTTAACTTAGTAGTTATTCCTTCATCCACAAAATTGGAAATCAATTTTCAATACAACTCAGTGGTATTTAGTGAAGGATTTATGAAAAACATTCCAGGACATTTTCTAAATATAATTGACCAATTCTGTGAAAATGTAAACGGATTATTGGCCAACATTAACTATTTGTCTCCAATCGAAGAATTGGAGTTGTTGAAAGAATTCAATGATACAAAAATTGATTATCCCTCTGAAAAATCTGTAGTAGAGCTTTTTAAGGAAGAAGCACAGAAAAGCCCCAATGCTATAGCCGTTGTTTATCAAGATACAAAATTGAGCTATAGTGAATTAGATGAATTGTCAGAAAGTTTGAGCTTTTATTTAACAGAGTACTACCATGTTAACGCCGGTGACTTTGTAGGTATAAAGTTAGAACGAAACGAGTGGGTGATTGTATCTATTTTAGCAATATTAAAATCAGGTTGTATTTATGTTCCAATAAATTTGAGTTATCCATCTGAACGCATTGCCTTTATGGAAAAAGATTCCAATTGTAAGCATTGCATTGATTCGAGTTTTATAGAAGAATTTTTGGACAAGAAAAGCACAATCAATTTTAATACCAATAGGAAAGTCAACTATACTGATTTAGCATATATTATGTATACATCAGGGTCAACGGGAACCCCTAAAGGTGTTATCATAAATAACAAATCTATCGTTAGACTTGTTAAAAATCCGAACTACATAAAAGTAAATACAGGTGACAAAATATTGGGATTGTCTAACTATTCATTTGATGGCTCAACATTTGATGTGTTCTTACCTTTGTTAAATGGAGGGACTTCGGTTATTTCTTCTAAAAATATATTCCTAGAATTAGAACAGTTAAACACACTGTTCGAAGAGGAGAAGATAACAAGTTTGTTTATTACAACCGTATTGTTTAATTCTTTAGTAGATGAAGAACTGGAAGCTTTGGGCAATCTTAAATATATATTGTTTGGAGGAGAACAAGTGTCGGTCAAACATGTAAAACGATTCAAGTCATTATATCCAAACGTCAACTTGCACCATGTTTATGGACCAACAGAAAATACAACATTCTCTACTTTTTATGAAATTGACGAAGTGCCAGAAAATGCACACACAATCCCAATTGGTAGCCCCATTTCAAATAGTAGTTGCTACATATTAGATGCTCAAAATAACTTGGTTCCAAAAGGTGTTGTTGGTGAAATTTGCGTTGGAGGAGATGGATTGTCAGAAGGTTATTTAAATCAGAAAGAATTAACAGCTACTAAATTTGTTGAAAACCCATTTGAAGAAGGAAGTTTGTTTTACAAAACAGGAGATTTAGGCAGATGGCGTTTAGATGGACAAATTGAGTTTATAGGTAGAGTTGACAATCAGTTAAAAATAAGAGGGTTTAGAATAGAGCCTGGGGAAATAGAACACAAACTGCAAACCAAAGAAGGGATTCACAAGGTTGTTGTAATTCCGTTGGAAACCGATACGGGAGAAAAATCATTGGTTTGTTATTTTGTTTCAGAAAATCAAGAAGACATTGCTGAAATAATAGAATATCTTTCAACCAGATTACCTGCATATTTAGTTCCTCAACACTTTATGCAATTGGACGCTTTCCCATTAACAGGAAATGGAAAAGTAGATAAAAAGTCTTTACCGAACTTGTCTATTGTATCTTCAAAAGTAGCCTATGAAGCACCTAAAACGAAAGAAGAAGAAATTCTGGCATCGGTTTGGAAAGACGTGTTAAAGAAAAAAGAGCTGATAAGCACAAAAGACAATTTTTACAATCTTGGGGGAGATTCAATAAAATCCATTCAAGTAGTTTCACGGGTTAAACAACAAGGGTATAACTTAAAGGTAAGTCAAATTTTGACGACTCCTGTACTTGCAGAATTGTCAAAATTGATGAAAGTAAATGCACGACAGGTAAATCAATCAGTCGTTACAGGAGCAGTAGTATTTCATCCTATCCAACAGTATTTTTTCAAAGATGCATTGGTCCAAGAATACCATCATTTTAATCAATCAGTAGTTTTAAAAAGCAAAGAGCCTTTAGACCAAGAGCTTTTACAAGCAAGTATAGAGCAGTTGTGTACGCATCATGATGCATTGCGAATGACCTTTAAAAATGAGGAGGGGGAATGGACGCAATACAATAATGATGCGAATGAAAGTCAATATACTTATGATTATTTTGATCTTAGAGCATCTAAAAATGAGTTGATAGAATTTGAGGAGATCAGTAACACATTGCAGTCCAGTATTGATTTAGAAACGGGTCCACTGTTTAAAGTTGGTCATTTCCGTTTAAAAGACGGTGATCGTTTAGGACTATTAATTCACCACTTAGTTGTTGATGGCGTTTCTTGGAGAATTTTGTTGGAAGATCTAGCAAAAATATATACGGATTTGTTAGCTGGCTTAGAAATCGAATTACCACTTAAAACCAACTCTTATAAAGATTGGACTACAGGTTTGCAAAAATATTTAACAAGTTCAGATCTGAGCTTGGAAGAATCATACTGGAAGGAAATTTGTGAGGAACCCATAGCAATATTAAACAAAAATAGAGTTGCAAGTGACAAAGTTTTAAGATACGACGGTCATCAACATTTTAAATTGACAAGGTCTGCCACAAATTTGCTACAAACCAAAGCGCACAGCTCATACAACACTGAAATCAATGACATTCTACTTGCTGGTTTAGGCTTGGCAATTAGAGACGTATTTGGAGTAGAGAAATCAGTTGTGAAAATGGAAGGGCACGGCCGTGAGGAAATATTGCCTCATTTAGATGTAAGTCGTACCGTTGGTTGGTTTACCTCAATTTATCCAATGATATTGAAGGTTTCAGAAACAAAATCTGACGTTGAAAATTTAATAACAGTAAAAGAAAATATCCGAAAAATTCCAAACAAAGGAATAGGATTTGGGATTCTAAAATATTTAGGAAAAGGTACAGATTTAGAAATACAGCCGGCAATACTATTTAATTATTTAGGAGACTTTGGAAACAGTGTGGAAAGGGATGGCGAAACTTTATTTGAGTATGCATCCGAAAGTTTAGGAAAAGATGTTTCAGATAAAAATATTGGAGAAGTTTTGTTAAGTGTGTCTGGTATGATGGTAGGAGGGGAGTTAAGTATGAAAATTAACTATTCAAAATCGGAATACGATGATGAAACAATTGCCCAGTTATCT
>JAHDGP010000003.1:5462-29588 GCA_020627525.1 Bacteroidota bacterium | reverse complement strand
AATAAGCATTTAAACGAACTTATAGAAGAACTAAGTTCTGTTCAGGCTTCTTATAAAACACCATCTGATTTATCATACAAAGATTTGTCTATTGCAGAATTAGCAGAGTTAAATACCAAATACGACATAGAAGATGTTTATGAACTATCTCCTTTGCAAGAGGGAATTTTCTATCACTGGTTGACCACTGACAAAACAACACTTTACTTTGAACAATTGTCTTATGAGTTGCAAGCACCAAACTTAGAAATCTCTTTAGTCAAATCCGCTTATGACGAATTAGTTAAGCGACATGCTGTACTTAGAACTGCCTTTACTGATAAATATGGTGAAAACTTTTTGCAGGTAGTTAGCAAGAAAGTTCCTTCAAGTTTTATTTTCAACCGCAGTTCTTCCAAGCTTGAAAAGAGTGAAAAAGAACAATATTTAGATGAGATAAAAAGTAAAGACAGACAGCTTGGATTCGACTTGACATCAAGTAGTCAAATGCGTTTACAAGTGGTGGAATTGGGTTCCGATGATTACGAGTTTATTTGGAGTTTCCATCATATTCTTATGGATGGATGGTGCATTAATTTATTAATAACCGAATTTTCTGAAATACTTGGAGCGCTGCGTTATAATTCGAAACTTTCATTATCGACACCAACACCTTATAGCAATTATATAAATTGGATCAAAAAACAAAAGTCATCGGATTCATTAGAATATTGGAAAGACTATTTATTAGGATATGAAAATATTGCTCAAGTACCAAAGAGTTCTAAGGTCGCTTCCTCAAGTGCAACATCTCAGGAATTTGTTTATTTGCCAATTGAAGGAAAGCTGTTCAATGAAATAACTAAAACTTGTAATGAGATAGGAGTTACTCAAAATACATTTGTCCAAGGGGTTTGGGGGTATCTATTATCAAAACACAACAATACAAACGATGTAGTATTTGGAAGCGTCGTTTCTGGACGTCCAGGAGAATTGTCAGGTGTCGAACGTATTATAGGCTTGTTTATAAATACAATTCCTGTTCGTGTTAAATATGAACAAAGTGAAACTGGAAAAATATTGTTCCAGAGAATTCAAACAGAAGCAATAGCGAGTAATTCACATCATTATATAAGTTTATCAGAAGTGCAATCTCAAAGCAATCTTGGTATGGAGCTGATGGATCACATAATGGTGTTTGAAAATTACCCAATCGAAGATGCAATTGAACAAGATGCAAATGGAGAAGATGATGATTATAAAATAAAGTCAGTTAAAATATTCGAGCAAACAAATTATGACTTTAGTGTGATGGTATTACCAGCTGAAACTGGACTGAGTATTAGATTTGAATTTAACCCGGAAATTTATGAGAAAAGTGTAATAGAAACCTTGTCCAATCATTTCAATAATCTTGTTGTTGATTTTTGTGAAAATATAAATAAGCCTTTAGAGTCTTACAGTTATTTAACTAAAGAAGAGGAGAATGAATTATTATATAAATTTAACGATACAAAGAGAGGTTTTTCAACAAACACAACGCTTGTAGATATTTTTGAGGAACAAGTCTTGAAAAATCCTGAAAGCATTGCATTGGTATATCAAGGGGTAGAATTGAGCTATAAGAAAGTCAATGAACTATCCAATCAGTTGGCATTTTATTTTGCAGAAAATTATGATATACAACCTGGCAATTTTGTAGGAATAATGCTAAATAGAAGTGAATGGATGGTGATTGCTATTTTGGCTGTAATGAAACTGAGAGCTGCATATGTGCCTATTGATATAAATTATCCACAAGACAGAATTGACTACATTCAAGAGGATAGTAAATGTAAATTAATCATCAATGAATTTTTATTGAATGATTTTAAATCAAAGGAAAATCAATACAGCAAATTAAACAATGATACAAAAAGAGAAAGTGCAGACATTGCCTATATGATTTATACCTCTGGCTCCACAGGTAAGCCAAAAGGAGTAATGGTTGAGCACAGAGGAATTGTCAATACAATCCTGTCTCAAATTGAAATCACGAATCACAAACAGTTCCAAAGAGGAATATTATATGCCTCCATTTCATTTGACGCCTCAATATGGGAAACTTTCACCTCTATTTTATCTACAACAAGTTTATACATTGTAGATGACGAAACCAGAAATGATCCCGGTTTATTAGAAGAGTTTATTCAAAACAATCAAATTGAAATAGCTACTTTACCGCCTTCCGTTTTGAGACTGATGGACGTTGATAAGTTGAAATCATTGAAAATTTTAATAACAGCGGGCGAGGCTCCCGATTATGAAAAAGCTGTTGAGTTTTTGAAATATGGCACCTATATAAATGCATATGGTCCGACAGAAACCAGTATATGTGCTACTCTATTTAAAGTAGACAAGGGAGAAGAATTAACGTCAAGAATAATTCCTATCGGAGAACCGATTGGTAATACGAAAATTTACATACTTGATGATAATAACAATTTACAGCCGAAAGGAGTTATCGGGCAAATTTGTGTAGGAGGAAACGGGCTTGCTAAAGGCTACCTAAATCGCCCTGGTTTGACTGCCGAAAAATTTATTGATGATCCATTTGAGGCTGGTGAAAAATTATATCGCACAGGTGATTTGGGGAAATGGGATGATGATGGAAATTTAATATTTGTTGGAAGAAATGACGATCAGGTAAAAGTTAGAGGACATCGAATTGAGCTAAGTGAAATTGAATACAATCTACAGCTTAAAAGCGATGTAAATGAAGTGGTTGTTATTGCCTCCCAAAACAAGAGTGGTGGCAATGAGTTGATAGCATACATTGTTTCAGACGAACATCAAAATACTACTGATTTACGCAAGTTTTTATCCAGCAAATTACCCAACTATATGATTCCTGACTTTTACGTTCAGTTAGAGAAAATTCCACTGACAATTAACAGGAAAATTGATAAAAAATTACTGCCATCTCCCGAAGGAATAAGTTTATCTGGAGGAGTCAACTACGTTCCGCCAGAAAATGAAATTGAAGAAAAACTTGTTGAAATTTTATGCAAAGACTTGGGACGACCTGAAGAAGAAGTTGGAGTATTTGACAACTTCTTTGACTTGGGTGTAAATTCAATTAGACTTATCAAAATATTAAACGCAATTAACAAAGAGTTCGATACAGAAATTAAGCCAGTTACTTTATTTCAATATTCAAATATTAGAGATTTGGTCAGAAACCAATTCCAAGTTTCAACAAGTGCAAATGAGTATGATGTAGAAATTGAAGAAGGCATAGCGGAAGATATTGAGAATATAATGGATTTTATAAATGAATAGATCAACATAAGTATGAGTACTGTAATCAGAAAAAGAGACATAGCTATTATTGGACTTTCATGTAAATTTCCAAAGTCTAACAATGTGGAGGTGTTTTGGAATAACCTTGTAAAAGGGCAGGAGATGGTCAGCTTTTTTTCAAAAGAAGAACTAAATGAATACGCGACTGAATCGGAGAATGTAAATTCGCAAACTTTTGTGGGAGCGAAATCTTATATTGAAAATGCTGGCAATTTTGATTACCCATTCTTTGGGTATACAAAAGACGAAGCTAATTGCATGGACCCGCAAATTAGAATGTTACACGAACAGGTTTGGTTAGGACTTCAAGATGCAGGCTGTGACCTATCTCAAAGTAAAAATAAAATAGGTTTGTTTGTTTCTGCTTCAGATAATAATAACTGGCTCGCACATGCAATGATGAATCCAAGTAACAATGTCAGCCCTTATTATGCTTCTCAATTATCGAACAAAAATTTTGCTAGTACATTAATTTCCTATAACCTAAACTTAAAAGGTCCAAGTTATTATTTAAACACGGCTTGTTCTAGTTCATTGGTAACGGTGCATTTAGCTTGTAGAAATTTAATGATGCGGGAATGTTCAGTTGCAGTTGCAGGAGCAGCATCTTTAAGCTCTGTCAGAAGTATGGGCTATCATACACAAGAGGGAATGATCTATTCCAAAGATGGGCATTGCAAAACATTTGACATTGATGCATCAGGGACCATTGCTGGTGAAGGAGCAGGTGTCGTAGTTTTAAAAAGAATGGAAGATGCAATCAAAGATGGCGATTGCATTTATGCTACGATTAGAGCATCAGCGGTGAACAATGATGGGAAAAGAAAAGTTGGTTTTACTGCGCCAAGTGTAAATGGGCAGTATGAATGCATTAAGACAGCTCAAAATATTGCCAAGGTATCCCCAGAATCAATTTCATATATTGAAGCGCATGGAACTGCAACAAAACTTGGTGATCCAATCGAAATAGAGGCATTGAATAAGGCTTTTGCAAACAACACTGCGCACAGTTGTGCAATAGGATCGGTTAAATCAAATATGGGGCATTTAGATACTGCTGCAGGTATTGCCGGATTGATTAAAACCGTATTGACTGTAAAGCACAAAGTAATTCCGCCATCATTGCATTTCACAGAACCCAATCCAGAAATTAATTTTAAGGATGGTCCGTTTTATGTTAACTCCGAATTGCAAAATTGGAAAAGTAAAAACGGAGAACTGTTTTGTGCTGGTGTCAGTAGTTTTGGAATAGGTGGCACAAATGCACATATTATTGTTGAAGAAGCTCCCCAAACAGTGAGCGTTTCTCCAACGCGCCCTTTTCAATTAATGGTATATTCTGCTAAAACAATTACTTCTTTAACAAGATATAATGATGTTTTAAAAGAGTTTTTACAAAATGAAAATGAAGTCAATTTGGCAGATTTGGCTTATACGCAAAAAACTGCTTTAGAGGCTTTCAGAATTAGAAATTTTTGTGTTTGTCAAGATAAGAATGATGCGATAGAGAAACTTGAGGCCAATGTTAATTCAAAGCCTTTTGTTTCAAAATTGAATAGGGATATTGTTTTCATGTTTTCAGGGCAAGGAAGTCAGTACTTTAAAATGGCTGAAGATCTTTATTTGCAAGAGCCTGAATTTAAATCATTGATGGATGAAGGATTTCAAATATTGAATGAAATTATCAATGTTGACTTTGCCGAAATCATTGGATATAAAACCTCTAAGGAAAACAATGAAAATTTAATAAACGAAACACGCTTTACTCAACCGTTATTGTTTTTGGTTGAATATGCTTTAACCCAACTTTTAATGAAATGGGGACTTACTCCAAAGTTTATGATAGGACACAGCTTGGGAGAGTATGTCGCAGCATGTATAAGTGGCGTGTTTTCGCTTTCAGATGCCTTAGCAATAATTGTGAAGAGAGCAGAGCTAATGGGTCAAGTTGAAGAAGGGGATATGTTGGGCATCGCTGCAACAATGGAACAATTGAAACCCCTGTTAAATGAAAGAATTTCTGTCGCTGCAATAAATGCTAACAACAGAGTAGTTGTTTCAGGTACTAAAAACAATATAGCTGAATTTGCAGAGCAATTAAAAGAAGAGAAGCTGCCATTTACAAAATTGAAAACATCGCACGCTTTCCATTCTGAAATGATGGACGGAATTTTGGAAGCGTTTGCAGCTGAATTAGATAAAGTTAGTTTTTCGGAACCCAGATTGCCATATGTTTCAAATCTTACAGGCGTTGAAATATTACCAACGGAAGCAATGTCACCCTCATATTGGGTAAAACACCTAAGACAGACAGTAAATTTTTCAAAAGGAGTTGAGTTTCTATTGGAGAAAAAAGATGTTGCATTTGTAGAAGTTGGACCTGGTAAAAACTTGCTAAACTTTTGTAAAACCAATGATAACTACAGTGCAAATGTTTTAATAGAAACGATCAGACATCCCAAAGAAAAAGTAAACGATAATTTAAAATTGACAACTGCTTTAGGAAAACTTTGGTCTTGCGGAGTAGACTTAAATTGGAAAGAGTATTATGTGAATGAAAAACGCAGCAAGACTTCTATTCCACTATACAGTTTTGATAATTACAAGCTGGATTCAATAGTCAATCCGTTTGATCAACTTAAAGGTCTTGCACCTATTGAAAATGGGCAAGCAAAAAGTTTTGCAGATTGGTTTTATATTCCAAATTGGAAAAAATCACTAAAGATAAAGAACGGAAACACACCATCGAAAAATCAAAACTTTGTAATTTTTTCTAATGAAAATGTACTTGTTTCTTCTATGATCAAAGGCTTGAGATTAGAGGGGAGTGAGGTGGTCGAAGTTGTTCAAAGAGATGGTTTTGAAGAGCTTGATCAAAACAAATATGCAATTGATCCAGAAAATGAAGGAAACTTTAAAACGCTGTTTAATTGTATTGAAGATCGTAAAACAACCTTTCAACAAATTGTTTTCGCTTGGAATTTTGAAAGAAAAAATCCTGAAAAAGTGTACAATGCTTTTTACATAATTTTGAATTTGTGTAAACGCTTGTCAACTTATCAATCAGGGATAAAAAAGAAAATTACTTTCCTTTCCCATTTAAATCAATCTGTAATAACGGGAGAGAAAGCAAATGTTCCTTTGATAACATCTACAATTGCAGCACAAGTTTGCTCTCAGGAAAATCCAAATATTTTCACCTGTAATATTGATTTGGGTGAGGAAGAAGATTTAGATATTTTACCACAAATTTCGAATGAGCTGAAATATAATTCTTCCGTTTCAAATGTAGCCTACAGAAACAGAAATAGGTGGATTGGTTTTTATGACAAGGTTGATTTAGCAGTCGAACAGAAAAATGAGTACCTGAAACCCGATAAAATGTATGTGATAACGGGTGGACTAGGAGCGATTGGTGGTGTGCTTGCAAAACATTTGATTGAAAAATATAATGCCAAAATAATTTTATTGGGAAGAAGCCATATTCCAAATAAAGAAAATTGGTCTGCTTATTTAAATAGTGCTGGCAAAAATGAAAATGTTGTTTCGAAGATTAAAAAAATGCAAGGTTTAGGAAACGATGTTTTTTATTTTGATGTAGATGTATCTGATTCAAAGGCACTTCAAAAAGTAATTGAAAGAATAGAAAAAGAACATGGGCGTATTTCTGGAGTGATTCACACAGCTGGAAATATTGATAAAAATACTTTTAAGCCATTAGTGAATATTGATAAGAATATTATTTCTGAACAGTTCAAACCAAAAGTTCAGGGAACCTTAAACATCTATTCGATTTTTAAAGAAAAAGATTTAGATTTTGTTTGGATTACCTCAAGCTTGTCCTCAGTATTAGGAGGGTTAACATATGGAGCATACGCTGCTGCAAATAAATTTGTAGATGCATTTGTCAGTAGTAAATCGGATGAGTTGAAAAACTGGTTTTGTGTAAACCTGGATGGTGTGAATGAAAGCTCTATCAACAATGATAATTTGATTAAAGTTTTTGAACAATCGTTTAATATTGGTGAACTACCACAAGTAATAGTTTCACTTAGAGACCTTAATCAACAAATTCAAAAGCAAAATAAAGCAGATAAAGGTATTGAAGAAAATATCGAATTGGACTCAATAAAATTAGAACGTTCTATCCTTAACAATGCATACAGCCCTCCAACAAATGAAATTGAAGAAAAAGTGTGCGAGATATGGGAATCATTTTTTGGCTATGAGCGCATTGGAATTAATGATGACTTTTTTGAACTAGGTGGAGATTCCTTGAAGGCAATGACATTATTGCAAAACGTACAACAAATATTCAATATTGAAGTGAGTTTACAAGATTTCTATGAAAAGTCATCTGTAAAAAAACTATCTGATGAAATAAATTTAGCTAGGGGCTTAATCAATATCCAGAAGAAGAGCACTCGCAAAAATGTAATTAAAATTTAAGATATGATAGAGTTATTAAAAGAAATAGAGGAAAAAAATATTGAACTTTCTCTTAATGGTGATAATCTTGAATTAAGGTTTGATGATGAAGAACTGGATCAGGAAATCCTAACTAAGATTAAGTCTAATAAGGAAGATCTAATTTTCTTTCTTAAAAAATATTCAAGCAAAGAATATTATCAACCAATTGAAGCTGCTGGAATTGCGGAGAGTTATCCTGTATCACACAATCAAAAAAGAATGTGGGTGTTGGGCAAACTCGAAGGAAATGACTCTGTTTGGAATTTGGCTAATCATATTTACCTAGACGATTCCTACGATATAAATTGTTTTGAGAAGGCTGTTTATAAAGTTATTGAAAGACATGAGAGCTTGAGAACTGTTTTTAAAGAAAACAGTGAAGGGGATGTCCATCAATGGATACTGCCTTTTGAAGAATTGAATTTTAAAATTGACCATCTTGATTTTAGAGCGAAAGAAAATCCAACCGAAGCGGGAATGGATTATGTTGGAAAGGATTCAATCAAAAAATTTGATTTAGAAAATGGTCCATTGATTAAAGTCCAATTGATTCAAATAAAAGATAAAGAGTTTATTTTCTATTATAATATGCAGCATATTATAAGTGATGGCTGGTCTTATAAAGTATTGGTTAAAGATATTATGACCTATTATGAAGCTTTCGTTTCTAATACGAATGCGGATTTGCCAGAGTTAAAAGTTCACTATAAAGATTTTTCTGTTTGGCAACTAAATCAATTGAAGGAGGGGGCATTTGAAGCGCATTCCAATTTTTGGATGGATAAATTATCTGGAGACTTACCAGTTTTAGATTTGCCTTCTAGAAAAAAACGCCCCAAAGTTATGACCTATAACGGGCGCAGACTGACAAGCTGGATTTCAAAAGAGACAGTGCAAAGTATAAATACTTTTACGCAAGAAAACGATGGCAGTTTGTTTATGTTTTTGTTGGCGTCTTGGAATGTTTTGTTTCACAAATATTTAAACCAAAATGATATAATTGTTGGAACATTGGTTGCGGGAAGAGATCACTTGGATTTAAATGCTCAAATAGGATATTATGTAAATACACTTGCGTTGCGAAACCATATAGATTCGAATGAGACTTTTGTTAAGTTTTTTGAACGTGTAAAAACAACAACATTAGAATCATTTAAATATCAAGCATATCCATTTGATTTGATTGGTGAAGAATTAGGTTTGAAAAGAGACACCAGTCGAAATCAAATAGTTGATGGGATGCTGATACTTCACAATAATATTGATGAAAAGAAAAAAAATATTGAGCTAAACGCACAAGAACTAAATGAAATCAAATACCACGGTTCAATGCCTGCAAAATTTGCAATAGAAATTGATTGTTGGTTGGAAAATGAAGGCATTCAATTAGATGTGAAGTACAATTCTGATGTAAATGAAGATTGGGTAATGAAAAACCTATTGAAACACTTTAAAAAAATAGTATCAGAACTGGTCGCTAATCCAAACAAAAAAATAGCAAATATTGAGCTTATTGATGAAAAGGAACAACAAGAACTTTTACATGGACTCAATGATACTTACGCTGAATATTTTAATGATAAAACAATCATAGACCTAATCGAAGAACAGGTAATAAAAACACCAAATAAAATTGCATTAATATGTGGAGATAATAAATTTACTTATCAAGAGCTTTCATTACAATCGAACCAGTTTGCAAATTTTCTGAAAGAAAAGAAAAAAGTAAAAGTTGAAGACTTGGTTTGCATGAAACTGGATAGAAGCGAATATTTGTTGATTGCCATTTTAGGTCTGATAAAAGTAGGTGGCGTTTACGTTCCAGTAGATCCTAATCATCCTAAAGACAGAATCCAGTATATTGAAGACAGTTGTAAATTTAGCATAGATCAATCAGTGTTAAATGATTTTATTGAGATACAAGACGAATTGAGTGCTGAGTCAATAAAGACAACTATAAATTCAAACAGCTTGATTTATATTATTCATACATCGGGCTCAACAGGAAGACCAAAAGGTGTAATGATAGAACACGGAAATCTAATGTCATTTTTGCCAAATTTAAAGCAAGTGTTTAGTTTCGATAAAATAGAAACATTTGCTGCAACAGCTAATGTTACATTTGATATTTCGATAATAGAATTATTAGGAACCCTTACTTGTGGAATTACAATAGACTTGTTTGCTACAGAAGTATTAAACGATCCTGAGCAAATTGCAAAACGAATTGAGGAAAATCAATTACAAGGTTTGCAAGTTACTCCATCAAGATGTATGCAATTGTTATTGCATTCAGATAAATTTTTGCAATCATTAAATGTTTTATTGATAGGAGCTGAATCCTTGAATAATAGTTTGTACAATAAACTAAAAGATTTATCAACAGAGGTGATTTTTATTTATGGAACAACAGAAACTACAATTTGGGATACTGCTCTTTTGTTAAATGATTCAGAATATTTAAGCATTGGAAAGCCAATGAAAAATGATGCGATCTTCTTATTTGATGATTCATTAAAATTGGTTCCAAAAGGAGTTGTTGGAGAAATATATATTGGTGGAAAAGGAATTGCAAGAGGATATCTAAACTTACCAGAGTTAACCAAAGAACGATTTATTGATAATCCATATTTAGATGGGGAAAGACTATATAAAACAGGCGACTTGGCAAGGTGGTTATCAGATGGCAGTATTGACTTTTTAGGTAGAAATGATGATCAGGTTAAAGTTAGAGGCTATCGAATTGAATTGGGAGAAGTGGAAAGTGTTTTGCAAACAAAGGAGGACTTGGAAGCTGCAACCGTGTTGACAAACATTAATGAAGATGATGAACAAGAATTGGTAGCTTATATAGTTTCTGATGTAGAACAAAGTATAGGAGAACTAAGAAATCATTTATTGCAGTTTGTCCCTGATTACATGGTGCCAGCACATTTTATTCAGTTGGAGAAAATGCCTCTTACACCAAGTGGGAAAACCGATAAAAAATATTTGAAAGATTTACAGAATTTAGAGATTCAAAAATACATATCTGAGGTTGAATATGTTGCGCCAGAAACTGATACACAAAAAATATTGGTTGATATATGGGCAGAAGTATTAAAAGTTGAAAAGATAGGAATCAAAGATAATTTTTTTAACCTAGGAGGAAACAGTATAAATGGATTGAGAATAATCGTTCAAGTACAAAAAGCCTTTAACATTAAAATAAATATTGCGGAATTATTTAATTTTTCCAGTATAGAAGAATTTGCTGAAGAAATTGAAAGCCAGGTTTGGCATAATAATGAAGTAGATAGCGATAAAATTATTGATAGAACAGTTATTTAGGAACTGTGCCTAAGCGATTAGAATAATAAACTGGTACTCGGAGAGTAGAATTTGTTTATGTGCATTTATTTATAATCGTTTTTTGTTTGTAATTAATTAAAATTTTATAACAATGAGTAGCAATGAAGATTTGTATTATTTGAAATTAAATGTAGCACTTGAGGCATTGGTTGATAGATGGTATGCTTGGTCCCATTTATTATCACCAGTAACAGCCGGAATGAATATTAAGGACAGACATTTAAAAATAATGGAGTCCTATATGCGTAATCCTCAAATTCACGCAGCGGCAATTAAAAAACCAGAGATGCTTGGAGGACCGTTTATTGACTATGAAGGTGGAAGGGTTGCTGAAATCAAGGAATTGTATGATGATACAGTTGTCAAACGTTCCAAAGTTCTTGATTTGAGAAAAGATGTAAGAGAATTAAATAGCATGTTGCTTAAAAATGCAAAAGGCTATTCTTTAAACGCTTTATATGAAAAAATACCTGAAGGATTAAAAGGTTTTGTAGAGCTTTATTACGATTTAAACAATCGTCCAAGTTTTAGATTTTTTGAATACTTACTTTATAAAAGTGAATATTATGATGAATCTGCGCAAACCATTTCATTGCAATTGATTCAAGCTGACAATGACAGATCATTTGTATTGAGCACTCCAAGACTTAATGATGAAGATTTAATACATTTAGATATTCCGTTCAAGGAGACAGTTATCGACGATTTGTTTGCAATGAAACGAACGCCACAGAGTTTGGAGAATATTGAAAAAGCACTCGCTATAGATCCAAGTCAATCAGAACTGTTTAGAAGCTTTTTTACAAAAGAACCACCAGCAAAATATGTAGAATATACTGGTAAAGGTATTAGGACAAAATATTTTGGGCACGCTTGTGTACTAATTGAAACGGATGAAGTTTCTATTTTGGTTGACCCGGTTATCAGCTATGATGGTTATGAAACAGATGTCAATCGTTATACAATCAATGATCTTCCAGAGCAAATTGATTACATAATGATTACACATAATCACCAAGATCATGTTTTGTTAGAAACCTTGCTTCAACTTCGCCATTGTACCAAAAACGTCATCGTTCCGAGTTGCAGCAAAGGTGATTTGCAAGACCCCAGTTTGAAACTGATGTTCAAAGAAATTGGATTTGATAGTGTGATTGAGTTAGATGAAATGGAAACAATCGAGTTGGAGAGATGCACCATTACCGGCTTGCCATTTCTAGGAGAACATTCGGACCTGGATGTTCGAAGCAAACTTTGTTACCACGTAGAATTGCACAATGAGTTCAAAGTGATGATGGTCGCTGATTCTTGTGTTATTGAACCAACTATTTAGAGTTCATAACATTATTGGAGATGTTGATGTATTGTTTTTGGGTATGGAATGCGATGGTGCTCCGCTTACTTGGGCATACGGTCCATTGCTGTATGAAAAACTGGACAGAGATATGGATCATTCAAGACGCTTAGCAGGTAGTGATTGCAATCAGGGAATGAATTTAGTTGAAATATTTAATCCTAAAAATGTATTTGTATATGCAATGGGAATGGAGCCGTGGCTTGAATTTATAAGCTCGATTAAATATACAGACGAATCAAAACCAATAATAGAGTCTAATAACTTACTGGCTAAATGTATAGATAAGGGGATAGTTGCTGAAAGGTTGTTTGGAGAAAAAACAATTGAATATTGATTGGTTTTTCACAGGTTATTTTTTTGAATAAAATTTAAATATATATTATGGAAATTGCTAAGAAATTATTTTCTAGCTTAAGAAAAGAGAGAATACATTTAGTTTTAGATGGCGATTCAAATTTGGAAATAATATCTTATGATAAAAATATTTCTCCCGAAATTCTCCAAAAACTTAAGGCAAACAAGTCTATTTTAGTAGCGTATTTAAAGTCGAAAAATAGTCAGTCAGACTCAATTCCATTGGCAGAAAAGTCGGAGTATTATCCGCTTTCTTCTTCTCAAAAAAGATTGTGGATTGTTGCTCAGTTTGAGGGGAATCCTATAGCTTATAATATGCCATCAATAAATTCTCTTGAAGATGTTTGTGATATTCCGAGTTTTGAAAAAGCAGTTTACTCTGTCATTGAAAGGCACGAAATATTAAGAACAGTATTTATGGAAAATGAAGACAACGAGAGTTGTCAATATATTACTCCTTATGATGAATTTAAATTTGAAATTGATTTTATTGATTTAAGAGAATATGAAGATAGAAATGCCCGATTAGATAAGTATGTTGAAGATGATAAGTTAAAGGCTTTTGATTTAAAAAATGGACCTTTGTTTAGAGCCTGTTTGTTTAGATTGGAAGATAAAAAAAATGTATTTTATTTTAATATGCATCATATAATTAGTGACGGATGGTCTATGGATATTTTGGCGAAAGATGTCTTTACTTATTACGAAGCATACAAAGCTGGAACCACTCCAAAACTACCTGAGCTTAAATTACAATACAAAGACTATTCTGCTTGGCAACAAATGCAATTGGAAACTCCGCTCTATGAAAACCATAAAACTTATTGGATGGACAAATTGTCTGGTGAAATACCGATATTGGATTTGCCAAGTCAAAAAGTTCGACCTGCTATAAAAACTTATAACGGATTTACTTTACAAACATTTATCTCAAGTGATGTAACGCAAAAGTTGAATGCATTTACTAGGAAAAACGGTGGTAGTTTGTTTATGGGTGCTTTATCAGTATTTAAAGTTTTGTTACATAAGTATACTACAGAAACAGATATAACAATAGGAACACCAGTTGCCGGTAGAGATCAGTTTGGGCTAGAAGATCAAATTGGTTTTTATTTAAATGTTCTTGTATTGCGAAACCAAATTTTGCCAGAAGACAGCTTTAATTCAATTTTTGATAAAGTAAAAAATAGTACAATGGTAGCGTTTGAACATCAAGCGTATCCATTTGATCAATTAGATCTGGATGTAGAGTATAATTTGAGCAGAAATTCTGTTTTCGATATTTCTTTTACATACAATAGTATAATTGATTATTCAGGTGTGGGACCTCTGGAGCAAAGTAAAATTGATGCTGTTGAATCAATTGGACCAGGAACTTGTAAAAACGACATTGAAATTCACTTTGATGAAGTAGAAGATTATCTTTCTTTTAAAATAAACTTTAATACAGATGTATATGAGAAAGAAATGATGATAGGATTTATGAAGCATTTCAAAAAAATGCTTTCTAATTTATTGAAAGATTCCAATAAGCAAATTGCTGCTATTGATTATTTAGCTGATGACTATAAAAACAAGTTACTAGTTGATTTTAACGATACGAAAGTAGATTTTCCAAAGGATACCAATGTGTTAAATCTATTTAGGGAACAAGTGAAAAAGTCGAGCGATAAAACAGCAGTAGTTTTTAAAGACAAGAAGCTGAGCTATCAAGAGCTTGATGAAATGTCAAACAATCTTGCGCATTGTTTAAAAGAGCGATTTGCTATCAAACCCAGTGATACTGTTGGTATAGAATTGGCAAGATCCGAGTGGGTGATTGTTTCAATTTTAGCGATTTATAAAGTAGGTGCGGCATACGTTTCCATTGATGCGAATATGCCCAATAGCCGAAAGGAATTTATAATTAATGATACCAAAATAAAACTCTTAATTACTGAAGCAAATAATATTTTTGACCTTGATTATTTTGACGGAACCATATTGACCATTGATTTGGATTATGATGCATCAAAGTATAGCAATCTTCAATTGGAGACAACCATTTCAGAAGAGGACCTGGCTTATGTTATTTATACTTCAGGTTCAACAGGGAAGCCTAAAGGAATTATTGTTAATCACAAAAGTTTAACGGCTTCCATTCAAGCTAAAAATCATTACTATGAAAATCTGAATTCTCATTTAATGATTCCTTCATTTGCATTTGATGCCTCGATTGGTTTAATGTGGAACGCCTTGACAACTGGAGCCGAATTGTATTTGCCAAGTGATATGGAAATAAAAGATCCAGATCAATTGATAAAAATATTGATTGAAAATAAAGTGGAGTTATTAGCAAGCGTACCCTCGTATTATAATCTATTATTGAAGTCTCCAGATTTTAAAAACAATTCTTTAAAAAGCATAATTATTGGAGGAGAGTCTTACAATAAAACATTGGTAGATACACATTTTGAAATTAATGAATCGTGTTCATTGTTTAATGAGTATGGTCCAACCGAAAACACAATATGGGCATCAGTTTTCCAAGTTACAAAAGGCTTTGATAAAAATTCTATTGGAAAGCCAATCGCAAATAATCAAATTTATATTTTAAATACCGAGCTGCAATTAGTGCCTGTTGGTGTTATTGGTGAGATTGCAATAGGTGGTGCAAACTTATCGGAAGGCTATTTGAATTTGCCAGAATTGACCAAAGAAAAATTCATAGGTCACCCATTTGAAAAGGGACGCAAGATATATAGAACAGGAGATTTCGCTAGATGGCTTCCAGATGGAAATATAGAGTTTATTGGTAGAAAAGACAGACAAGTTAAAATTCGTGGATTACGCATGGAGATTGGTGAAATTGAATACAAACTACAATCCAAAGATGGTATTGTCGATTCAATTGTAAAGGCAGAAATGAACAACCATGATAATTTAGAATTGGTTGCATATTTCGTTTCTGATATAGAACAAAATATGAAGGAGCTGAGAGATTTTCTGTTTGAAGAACTACCAGAATATATGATTCCTGCAGTTTTTGTTAAAATGGATAGTTTTCCCCTTACACCAAATGGTAAAGTTGATAAGCAAGCACTGTCTGTAGAAGATGGTGTTGTTATGAATGCAGTCAGCGAATATGTTGCGCCAACAAGTGAGAAAGAAAAACTGATTGTTTCTATTTTGGAAGAAGTTTTGAACGTTGATAAAATCGGAATGCTAGACAATTTTTATAAACTTGGAGGAGACTCACTAAAGTCAATCAATTTTATTACACTTCTAAAACAGCACGGATATTCTTTAGAGATGACTGACTTTGTTAGGAATCCGATTGTAATAGATTTTATGCCATTGATATCAGAACTTGAGGAGGTAGCAGTAGCTTAAAAAATGCGAATTTTAGAATAAGAAAATTTTAAAAATTGGATAAGACAAATAAACAGTTAAAGACAGGGAATAGGGTAGAGATTTCTGAAAATCAGTATGCGCTAATGAAAGAACCAAGCTCTGTCTCTATTTTAAATCCTCTGAAAATCCCATTTCATAGTAAAGAAAATTTGATTCAAGCATTTCGAAAATTTATGCGTTTGCACCAAGTGCTGTGCATAAAGTTTACGAAACAAAATGGGGTTGTTTATCAAGAATTTGTTGATGCTGATGAAGTTAATATTGACATAGAATATAAAAAGTATACTGGAGATGGAAGTGATGACAGTTTACAAATTGAGGCCCATAAGTTTTTAAAAAAGCCTTGTGATTTTTTCAATGGATCATTTATTCGCATCGTTGCATATACAGGAAATATTAAAATGCGAGGAATGTATTTTTCTGTAGGCGTTCATTATGCATTGATTGATATGCATACAAATTTGGCGCTTTCTGATAATTTGTTGAAATTTTTTGGTAGAGTTAAAAACCCTGTTGCTTGGCAAAATATATTTATCTACTCCTTTATAACATCAGTTCTTTTGTTTCTTAGATTGTATTTAATGGGTGAGCGGACATACAATACCCTAGAGTTAAAACAAAGCAATCTAACTAATTCGGATTTTTCTCAGATGCAGAAAAAATGGTTGCAATCGGATTCAGGTATGAAAATGCGCAAATTCTGGATTAATATGCTGGCAAAAGAAAGTTTGAATAAGAATGGTTCAAAACATGAACAAGGAGTTGCTACCGTATCGTCAAATGAATTTGATAGTCAGACACTGGTTATTTGTAGAGGAGAATTGGAAAAGTTAAAACTTAAATTGCAACACCTCAACTTACCGATTTCAGCATTGTTTATAGCTTTTCATCAAAGTATTTTAAATACTGTTTTTAAAAATGTTAATTGTCTGCAATTCATTCGAGTAGATGGACGAGAACTGTCTGATAAAGAGCTGGAAACAAAGAACGTATGGGGAATGATTTCAAATACAATTCCGCTTCCTGTTGTTTCTAAACGAACAAAATCTGATTATGATTTTGTGTATGAAGTTTATATAAAATATTGTGAAGCGAGGATGAATCAAAGTGTTCCTATTGAAGTGATTAAGAAAGATTTACAAACAGAAAAGCAGGTAGATATTGATTTGCAAGCAGCTGGGCTTTTCAATCTCGTACAGTTAAATCAAAATAAACCAGACGTAGGTAGTGATACTTATATCAGAGAAAAAAAATATAACACTTATGGTTATTCTGTAAATTTATTTGTAAATTTATTTAATAATGCCATTGAAATCGAACTATTATTGGATAATAATCTTTATCCCAACGAGAGTGGAATGCCCAATTTAAAAAGCTTAATTGAAAATAAGTTTGAAAGATTCCTAGATGCGTTAACACTTAAACAGATTTGATGCAAACTGTTTGTTTTGCTTGTTATTATCTTAAAGTCTTCTCATTCAATTAATTAATAAAATAGATTTAGACATTTGATTGATCTAATTTAAGTTCTGAAATATAACTGATGAACTAAAAGAATTTGATTGAGAGATGACTGAATCTGTTGATAGTCCTTTTATATTTTTTTATAAGAAATTTTTATGGATCGTCAGCCGACGCTGAGTTATGTAGGAACTGTCCATAAAGAGAATGAAGCCGCGAGTTAAAAAGTTTGATTGAAAAAAAGTTCGAAAGATTTTTAGCTACAATAGCACTAAAGATAAGAAGTTGTTTATTTATATAGGAGCTGTGATTTTTGTTCAGATGAAGCTCATTTTGATCGGACTGGTGTTCCAGAGGAATAGTCAAAGCTATTGCTGAAACGCCAATCCGATCAAAAAATAGCTGAAATAGGAATGGTCTGACACTTGGGTGTAAAGACGCTCTTATATTTAACTCATTGTTTCTAACCAACTTCATTATTGCAGTTTGTATAGTATGTTTAAATCTTGAATCTTTTCTTTCAATTGATTAATAAAGTAAGTTTTGTCATTTGATTAATCTTGTTTAAGTTCAGAAATTTTACTTGTGAACTAAAAGAATTTGATTGTGAGGTGGCTGAATGTGTTGATAGTGTTTTTATATTTAATTACAATAAATTCTTGTTTGAAATGAATTTAAATAAATCTTGCAAGCAAATTGTCAAATGCTTGGTGTATATCGTTTTGAGTTTTGTATTGTTTTCAAATGCTCTTTTTTCGCAAGTAAAATTAGCAGGTACTATATCTGATTCTAATGGACCAGTTTTTTTGTCAAATGTAGTGCTTTACGATACTGACGGAAAGTTTGTCTCTGGGACAACGACTGATGATACAGGTGCATTTGTTCTAAATGCTCCCGCTGGAAAATATAAGTTATCAATAAGTTATATTGGATATGAAGACTGGGAAAAAGAGCTGGAATTGGAAAAAGACTTAAAGTTGGATAACATTAACTTAGTAGCAGACGAAAAATTTCTTGATGAAGTAGTAGTAGCAACTAAGAGGCAAATCATTACCCGAAAAACGGACAGATTGGTTTTTAACGTTGAAGATAATGTTCTTGCCACAGGTGGAGATGCTATAGATGTTTTGAAGGTTTCACCAGGTGTTGCCGTTAGCAATAATCAAATCAACCTACTAGGAAAAAGCAATATGAGGGTAATGATTGATGGAAGAATGATTGAACTTGGAGGCGACGAATTGGTCAGTTTTTTAATGTCTATTCCAGCAAATGATATTAAGGAAGTTGAAATCATAACCAACCCACCTGCAAAATATGAAGTGGAAGGTAACAGCGGTTTAATAAATATTATCTATAAAAAGGCTCAAAACGACTCTTGGAGCAATGCAATTGGGCTAACATATTTTCAAGCCAAGTATGGCAGATTTGCTTTGAGAAATAACTTCAGTTACAAAAAAAATAAAGTCAACTTGCTTGTCAGTCTAAATAGTATGTTGGGCGATCTTTATGTTAAAAGAGAGTCAGAAATTTTTTATCCTCAAGGTTTTTGGGATATAAATAGAAATGAAAGATGGGATACAGAAAATCTTTCTGGTCGCTTTATGCTTGATTACGATTTGAATAATATGTCAACAATTGGCTTTCAATATTTGGGAAACTTTAGCAGTCCTGACCCTTTTCAAACAACTGATGCAACCGCTGATATTTTTGATATTGAAAACAAACTTTCATTGGTTCAAAACAGTTACGGAGCGAGTGTGGTTGATAAGAGTAACCATTCATTTAATGGTTTTTTTAAAACTATGTTTGATACCTTAGGAAATAGTATGGAAGTAAATGTAGATTACTTTGTCTACAATGCGGATGATGTTAGAGATGTAACTGCAAATGCATTTGACAAAGAGGATGTTTTTGTTGATAAAATATTTTCAAACAATAATACTTCAAATCAAAAGATTGACAATTATAGTATGAAAATTGATTTTACAAATCCATTGCCAAAGATGAATTTATCTTATGGTGCAAAAGCAAGCTTTAACAAAAGCCGTTATTTGACAAATAATTACAACACGATTGGCGAAACTCCAATACTAAATGAAAATTTTTCAGACGATTTTGAGTACGATGAAAATGTTCAAGCCGTATATGTAAATGCATCAAAGCCGTTGAGTAAAAAACTGAATGCTCAGGTTGGTTTGAGAATGGAGTACACGCAAACAAAAGGTGTTTCAAATAAAACGAATGAAACCAATACCAATAACTATTTAAGACCTTTTCCAACTTTATATCTAGCATATAATCACAGCGAAAAAAGTAATTTTTCTTTCTCCTATGGTAGAAGAATAAATAGACCTTTTTACTATCAATTAAATCCTGCCAGAACATATATAACCAACTATAATTATTTATCGGGCAACCCTCAATTACAACCATCTTACATTGATAATTTTGAACTTTCATTTGTTCGGAATCAAGCATTGGTCACTACATTATTTTGGAGTAGAGAAACGGACGGTTTTGAGGAGTTATGGACAGTTGATGAAAGTGTCAATGAGCAGTATAGCATATTTCAAAACTTTTTTACACACGATAACATTGGTTTGTCGCAATTTTATACAGCTAGTCCTTTTCCTTGGTGGGGAAGCCAAAATGGCGTTTATATAATTTACAATCATTCCAGTTTTGACTTTGATGAAGAAGTAGACATTTCAGCTGTGGTGCAAAATGGTTTTAGATATTATTTTTCAACAAATAATTCCTTTACTTTAAATAAATCAAATACCATCAGGGGAGAAGTGAATTTCTGGTATAGTTCTGCTTATAAGAAAAACTTTCAAGAGTTTGGTGAATCATATAATTTAGATGTCGCGCTCAATTTTAGTTTGATTAAAAATACTTTGCAATTGGCAGTTGGAGCTTATGATATATTTAACAGTAGTCCTACTAAAAATACATTTTATACAAATGGTGTTAAACAAACTCAAATAGCATACTGGAGCCCCCGACATTTTAGAGCAACTTTGTCTTACAATTTCGGAAGCAATACAGTAAATGTTAGAGAACGCGGTTTTAGTAACGATGAAGAAAAGAGGAGAGCAAATTAATTTATAAAATTGTTTTACATTTAAATGAGAGGAAGTAAAGTACAAGTTTTTTTTCTGCATTTTGCAGGTGGTAGTTGTTATTCTTTTGATTTTTTACGGAGTTATCTTAAAAACTCATTTGAATTTATTCCTTTAGAGTTGCCGGGAAGAGGTAAAAGATACAGTGAGCAATTAATCAAAGCTAAGAATGAAGCTGTTGAGGATTATTATTCACAGCTGATTAGTCTTAGAAATGGAAATCCATATTTGATTTTTGGGCACAGTATGGGAGCTGTACTTGGGTTTGATCTTGTAGCTAAAATGGAAAAATTAAATGACCTACCAATTTGTTTGATTGTTTCCGGAAACCCAGGACCTGGCATAAAAGAGGTGTTGGAAGATGATAAAAAAATAGGAAAACGGTATTTAATGAGTGATGAATCGTTTAAGGACGAGCTGAGAAAGATGGGAGGAGTACCTGAAGAAATTTTAGAAAATTCTGAGTTGTATAACTTTTTCAATCCAATTTTAAGGGCAGATTTCGAAGTGTTGGAAAACGAAGATTTCATACATTCTGCTCACCAGCTATCAACCCCAATTTATGCAATGATGGGATCAGAAGAGAAGTACAGTAACAAAATTAATAACTGGCGAAAATATACAAATAAACCATTTCAATATAAGCTTTTGAGCGGTGGACATTTTTTTATAAATGACCATGCTGCTCATATTTCAGATATAATTTTTCATTTAATTCAAAAAAAAGACATTATATATAATTGAAAATTTAAGATAAATAACCCCATATAGATAATTGTTCCAATTTACCCCGGATGCTTCCCAAAATGGCTACAAAGTCGCTGTTTAATTTTTTCAAAAAGTAAATTACAATTAGTTATAAACGATTTAAATAAATCGTTTTCAGTTTTGAATGATCGCTTTTTGCCTTACTCCATCATTCAACCTAGAAAGACATTATTTTATCTTAAGTACTTGGACATAAGTACAGCAGAAGGAATTTTTTTGGTTTGCGAATAAAAAAGTATTGTCAGTCCGTTGGACAGTAGCAAGACTGCGGAATACTTTTTTGCCGCTGTAAATCAGAAAAATACGATTTCTGAAGACTTGATTACTTGTATTCGAGTGCTTAGCAAAATCAATTAATAAAATGTTAGACATTCTTTTCTTAACCGATTTTGAAATCGGTCACGTATACCCTACGTTTAAAATAGCTCAAAATCTTACTGAGCATGGATACACAATAGCATACGCTGGAATTTCAGATACAATGGAAATTGTTGCTAAAAATGGTTTTCAAACTTATGTTATTTTTGAAGATATTTATCCTGCCGGTATTAGTCAAAATGTAACCGAAGAAATGCAAAAGCATTTTTTACCATTACTCAATGGAGAACTGGATGATTTATTAAATTATCTAAAGCCGAAAATAATTATTACCAGTTATTTTTGCTTGCTTGAATCTGTAATTCTTGATTACAAGTATGATTTCAAACAATTGATTTATAGACCATTTTTGCCAATGAAAGAGCAGATTTCTAATATGGACGTAGTAGATGTGTCAAAGATTTCTGCTAATAGTTGTTCTGACTTTTTTATGAATTTAGATGTCAATGTTACAATGAATTTGATTTCTTATCTTGATGAAAAAGGAGTGACCGTTAAAAACTATTTTGATATAGTTGAACCACTGACAAAACTTAAGCATATAGTTTTATGTCCTAAAGAGTTTGAGCTTGAGGATCGAATGATTGATAAAGAGGTCATTTATTCAGGACCGAATTTACGTACTTCAGATTTTTTATCTGAAATGGAATTGCAAAAATATCTACCATCAGATAGTAGTAAAAAATTAATCTTTGTTTCCTTTGGATCACAAGAATATTTATATCCTGAGAAGGTTAATTTTTTTAAATTGATGTTCAGTATAATGAATGAGAAAGAGTTTGAAGATTATCATTTAATAGTAGCGACAAGGCTAAAGTTTTCAGAAGATCAAATAGGCAAAAATAGCAGCAATGTTTCTATTTTTGAATGGGTTCCTCAAATCGAAATACTAAGTAAAATTTCATTGGCAATAATTCATGGTGGGTTGGGGACAGTTAAAGAATGTATTATGCAAGGAGTGCCAATGTTGGTGATACCAATGGCAAGAGATCAATTTGATAATGCTAGACGCGTTGAAAAGCATAACTTGGGAATATCGCTTCAGAATGACCAATTGACTTTTGAAATTGTAAAAGAAAAAATAATGAATCTTCTTGTAAATGATAACATTCAAGAAGGAGTAAATAATATGAAAAACATTTTTCATAAAAGAGAGGAAGAAAGCAGCGAGGTGAAATATATAGAAGAAATTTTACAACACAGTTTTTAATAGCGTTTGATATTTTCCACTTCATTCTGTCTGCACTATTTGCTTGAATAGTTCTTGTTTTTCGAATCAAAATACTCCATTAATTAAAATAAGTTTTCTCAACAATGTCCTGGTGCTAGTTGAAATATTAGTACAACCTCTCTTGTTGCGGAATTAAATTAAAAATAATAATAATTGACTTCTTAATATAGATTAACAGCTTTTCATAAAGTGGTATAATTTAAAAACAATACTATGTTTAAAATATCAAAAAAAGACATGCTTTATTTAGTATTATATTCAATCCCAAATGCGATATTGAGCTTTGTGATTTTATATGTAATAAATAATGCTATTTCTGGAGCAGAGGGTTTTTTGGCAAGCTATGTCGGACCAGCATTTATTGCAATAATTATTTATACTTATTTGCTGAATATTTCATTTCAGAAAAGGTTGAATAGGTATTCATTTGCATTGCTTTATAGAAATGAAAAAATAATTTTCGATAAAATATTAAAAACACCTTTGATTACGCTGGAAAAAATGGGTACAGAAAGGTTTTTTACAGCGGTCGAAGATTTGCGGTCTTTTGCATTTTTGCCTGAAACCATAACACATACCATTAATTCTTTGTTAATGATATTTTTGTGTATAATTTATTTGTTTACTATATCAACCTCTTCCGCTTTAGTCATTATAGCTTTGATTGTTGTAATTACAGGCCTGTATTTTCTAGTGATAACGAAAATGTCCAAACATGTAAAAACATTGAGAGAGTACAATGAAGATTATTTTAAGTATGTTAAAGACGTGATGGACGGATTTAAAGAATTTAAAATATTATAGTATAATATATTGAACGTAATTGTGTTTTCTGTATCAATAAGTATAAAATAAGCTCCTTATTGTAGTAAATTTTATTCAATTAACTGACAATTACCAATATCTTTGTTGTTTAAAAA
>JAHDGP010000003.1:0-5452 GCA_020627525.1 Bacteroidota bacterium | reverse complement strand
GGGAAAAGGCAGAGGTATTAGACTTTGATATTAACTATGTTTTTCTTTCGATAAATTTAATCAGTCAGTATGGACTTTATTTTGTAATTGGAATCATTTTATTTTTATTGCCAGAATTGGGTTTGTTGCAGAGAGAAGATGTTGTTTCTTATGTGGTTATTCTTTTATTTATCTCTGGACCAATAAACAATATCATTAATTTACAAAATATTTATACTCGATTGATTGTTGCCAATCAGAGAATGAATAAATTCTTAGATGACTTTAAAGGTACTGAGTCTGGTATTCCAAGACAAAACTTAGTAGGTGTTCCCTTCCAATCTTTAGAGTTTAAGGATGTAAAATTCGAATACGAGGGCAATGAGGAAGAAGAAAAGGAGTATGCATTTACTTTGGGTCCAGTTAACCTGAAAATTGAAAGAGGGGAAACTTTGTTTGTCATCGGAGGAAATGGTAGTGGGAAAAGTACATTTATCAATATTTTGACAGGCTTATATATTCCATCATCAGGAAGAATTATTCTCAATGGAGATACTGAGATTGATTTAGTAGATTTTCAAGTATTAATGACTTCGATTTTTACAAACAATCATATATTTTCAAACAATTATGATGATTACATTCTTGATGACAATCCTAAGTATAAAGAGCTTGTAGAAATGATGGAATTGGATGAAGTGTTAGAAGATTTTACTGAAAAAAGTGCCCGTAGAAAATACTCAAAAGGACAAGGTAAAAGGATGTCAATGATATTCGCGTTACTAGAGGAGAAACCAATTCTTGTTTTAGATGAATGGGCTGCCGATCAAGATCCTCATTTTAGAAAGTACTTCTACGAAGAACTAGTTCCAAACTTGAAAGCAAGAGGGAAAACAATCATTGCTGTTACACACGATGATATCTATTTTAAATATGCTGATAGAATTGTGAAATTCGATTATGGACAGGTCGTTAAAAATTTCTCTGTAAATGAAGAGGTTTTAAAAACGGAGTCTATTTGGTAAATATTTATTGGCATTGAAATAAATTTTAAAATTGATGAAACTCACACTTCCTCAACAGGATATATACTTTGAACAACTTTTGTATCCCAATGATCCCATTTACAACATTGGAGCAAAAATTGAAATTCTTGGATCAATTGATGTTGATAAATTTCAACAAGCCTATGAGCATTTGATAGAGCAACATGATTCCTATCGAATGGTGTTTGAAAAAAATGACAATTCGATTGAGTCAAAAATTCTAGCGAAAAATACTAATGAGTTAAAGCTGATAGATTTTTCAAAAGCGGAGAATCCTTTGGCAGAGGCAAACGGATACATGCACAACGAATTTCAAAAGCCATTTGATTTGTTCAGTGGAAACTTGCTGCATACTTTCGTGCTTTTGAAAGTGGAAGAACGCTTTTATTATCTGTTTTCAGTTTATCATCACATAATCACAGACGGCTGGGGAACTTCATTGATGTTTACTAGGTTGGTAAAAAATTATAATGAATTGGTTGAATTTGGATCAGTCCAAACAGAATACCTTTTTAGTTATAGAGATTTTATTGAAGATGATGACAAATATCGAAACTCTGTTGATTTTGAAAATGATAAAAATTATTGGCTAGAAAAATTTAAAGAGCTACCAGAGAACCTATTTGATAAAATTGATCCATCTGTAAAAATAAATAAGAGCAGTAGAAAAGTATTAAAGATAAAAAGAGATACTTACAATAAATTGAACGATTTGGCGAAAGAGTATAAAGTGTCTACCTTTCATTTAATTCTTGGACTAATTTATTTATACTTTGGAAAAAATCAACAAGTTGATGATTTTGCAATCGGGCTGCCTGTTTTAAACAGAAGTAAGCGCATTTACAAGCAAACCGTAGGCTTGTTTATGGGGGTCTCTGCTCTAAGAATAAATCTGGACTTTGAAGCTGGGTTTAGAGAGTTGGTAACTCAAATAAAGTCGGAGCTTAGACAAGATTATAGGTATCAAAGGTTTCCTCTAGGAAAGTTGATTCAAGAGCTAAATGCATTTTCAGAAAAGGAGCGACTTTTTAATATTACACTTTCTTATGAAAAGCAGGATTATTCACATAATTTTAATGATACGCAGACGAGGGTGATTCCAATGACGCACCAATCCGAAAGAGTGGCATTGGCTATCTATATTAGAGAGTTTGATGAATCGGAAGATGTAAGCCTGGATTTTGATTACAATTTAAATTATTTCAAGAAATTATCCATATCAAGAGTCATAAATCATTTTGAAAACTTGCTAAATGAAGTTTTACACGCACCGAATAAAAAGTTGAAAGCGCTAAATTATTTGTGTGAAAATGAGAAGCAAGAATTGGTATTTGATTTTAACAATACCTCATTTGAGTATAATAGAGAACAGACTTTTTTGCAAGAATTTGTAAAAAAGTCCGAAATTTATGCTTCTAAAACTGCCGTTAGAGATGAATATAATAGTTATTCTTACGATGAGTTAAACAAGCTGTCAAATCAAATTGCGTATTATATTTTGGAAAATGTTCCCAAAGATGCTTCCTTGCCAATAGGAGTGATGGTTCCACGTTCTTCAAAAATGATTGCACTTTTATTGGGTATATTGAAATCGGGTAGGGCATACATTCCAATTGATCCTAGCTTTCCCAAAGAACGAATTAATTACATTATCAAGCATAGTGAATTACCATTGCTCATAGGAGAGGATCAGGTAAATACTATGGATTTAGATAGTGTTACTAAGTTGCATTTAGAGGATGTTTTGGTTGCCGCTAAGAAAAAAGAAGAGGTGTTAGATGTTAATGTCTCTTCAAAAGAGACAGCATATATTATTTATACTTCTGGCTCTACTGGAAATCCAAAAGGAGTGGAAATAGGACATCAATCACTGTTGAACTTCTTACAAAGTATGTGTTTGAAACCAGGAATTCAAAACAGTGATACCTTATTTTCAGTAACAACTGCTTCATTTGATATTTCGAAATTAGAATTTTTCGGACCACTTATTTCAGGCGCAACACTTTACATTGCCAATGATAAAACGCTATCTGAAGCTTCTTTGGTTCTAAGGGCTATTGATGAAGTTAAACCGTCTATAATTCAAGCGACACCAAGTTTTTATCAAATGCTTTTTAACGCTGGATGGAAGGGGAATAGCTCCTTGAAACTACTATGCGGAGGAGATTTGTTAAGTGAGTCATTGGCAGAAAAACTGATTAACAATAGTGTCGAGGTGTGGAATATGTATGGTCCGACAGAAACAACGATTTGGTCGAGTATTAAGAAAATATCAAAGGCGGACAATGCTTCAAACATTGGAATGCCCATTAACAATACCAAGTTTTATATACTCGATTCATTTATGAACTTGCTGCCTGTTGGTGCAAATGGGCGTTTGTTTATAGGTGGTGACGGACTTGCTAAGGGTTACTATAAAAATGAAAAATTGAGCAGTGAAAAATTTGTTTCTAATCCGTTTTTAGAGAATGATTTGATTTATGAAACTGGTGATATTGGAAAGTGGAATGATTTAGGCGAGATTGAGTTCTTAGGTAGAAATGACAATCAAGTAAAAATAAGGGGCTACCGTATTGAGTTGGGAGAAATTGAAACAAAATTGAATCAGATTAAAGGAATAAAAGATTCAGTGGTTTTGGTTAAGAATGGAAATAATCAAAATGCATTTTTGGTGGCTTGTATCCAAAAAAATGCGGAAAATATCACAGAAAAAGAAATCATAAATAAGCTTCGAAATAGCTTGCCTGAATATATGGTGCCATTGTCTATTGTATTTATGGATGATTTTCCCGTTACGCCAAACAAAAAAGTAGATAGAAAATTATTGGCGCAATTAGATTTGTTTTCTAGTACAAATGCAGTTGGCTTTAAAAAGGCAAGTTCTGATATTGAACGAGCGCTGACGAAGCTGTGGCAAATAGCATTAGAATATGAAAATGACATAAGCATTGATAAGAGTTTTTTCAGTTTGGGAGGACATTCATTAAATGCCGTTAGATTAATAAACCTGATTGGTGAAAAGTTTTCAATTGCAATTTCTTTGAGATCAATTTTTGAATATCAGACAATTGAAAGACTTGCGAACTATTTAACCAAACTTGTTCCGACGGAGTCAGAGGTAATTCCTTTTGCGAAAAATAAGGAGCATTACGCACTAACGCCTTCTCAGTACAATATTTGGTTGGCTTCCCAACTAGATAATCTTTCTATAGCTTACAATTTGCCTGCTGCTTATTACATCGAAGGTGAAATTTCACTAGAAAAAATTGTAAATTCTGTAAAGAACATTGTCGATGAATACGAAATTTTAAGAACGAACTTTATTGAAATAGATGGTTTGCCAAAACAAGCAATTCGTCCAAAAGAAAGTGTTGTTTTCAAAATTCCAAATGAGAAAGTAGTTAGCGATCAAGTTAATCAAAAAGTTGATGAATTTATAAATGCGGAGTTTGATCTAGAAAACGATCTGTTGATTCGAATCAAATATTTTGAAGTTGAAAATGCTGCAAATGTTTTGGCATTTAGCGCACATCATATTGTAATGGACGGATGGTCTTTAGAAGTTTTTGTAAACAAATTTGTCGAAAACTATTTGTCTTTATCGCGTGAAACTAAAAATGAAACAGAAGAACAGTTATTGCAATTTAAAGATTACTCTGATTGGATGAATAATCGACTTGATATTCAAAACGATCAAAACGTAGCTTTTTGGAATAAGTATTTGCAAAATTATCAGACGGAGAATTTATTTTTTAGAGATTTTGAGAATATTTTGGATGAAAATAGAAATGAATTGGTCGAATTTAATATTGATTCAAAATCTATAAATAATCTAAAGGATATATTGGTTGAAAATAGTTTTACAATGCACACTGTTTTAGTGGCAATGTTGAATATTTTGATAAATAAAATAAGTAATTACAACGATATTGTTTTAGGTACGGTAAATGCTGGAAGAGAAACCTTTGGATTGAACAATCAAATTGGGATGTTTGTCAAAACCCTTCCAGTAAGAAGTCAAATCAAATCAAAACAATCATTTCTGCAATTTTTAAATGCGATTCAAGCGGATTTGTTAGAAATAAATATTCATCAAGATGTAAATTACAATGTCATTCCACAAGATATAATGGAGGCGCTTATTATTTATCAAAATCAAGATGTTTCATTTGAAAACAAATTGAGTTTTAAAGACTTTACGCTAAAGAAATTCGACATTAAAAATAAGTTTAGTTTGTTTCCAATCGTTTTTGATTTTTATGAAAACGAAAATGGTATAAATGGAATTATAAATTACAACGCAGAAATATTTACAAAAGAAACTATAGAAATAATTATTTTAAAATTAGAAAAACTATTTGAGGTTATTGAGTTAGATGCCTCGATTGAAATTGATAAAATTGATTTATTGCTTGATATTGAAAAAG
>JAHDGP010000203.1 GCA_020627525.1 Bacteroidota bacterium | reverse complement strand
AAAAAACGAAAACCCTCAAATTGCTTGCAATTTGAGGGTTTTCGTTTCTTATTTTTAATATGTTATGCTAGAAAAGCTATAATTTATTGTCAATGTTGACTTGATTTTCTATTTGTCCAATATATTTCACGTTTTTAGACTTTTGATGCTGTTTCATTAGCATTAAAACTTCACTTTTCGATGGTCTTGAAAGCTTAATTGGCGATCCACCTAATCTGTTGCTCACTTCGATATAGAATCCATCTTTAAGATTCACTTTTTTACTTGAAGCTCTAGACATATTTCAATTGTTTTTAATTACATAATCAACATAAACACAACGAAATAGAATGTTATAATATTGTCAAACTTTACGCGTAAAACGCTAATTAACAATAATTAAGGTAACTTTCCATTTGATCTACTTATGCCACGACACATGATACAATCAAAATAATTCTATTTTAGTTCACTTAAAGTGGTTTTTATTTTATCAAAATTTGGTAAATCTCCTGCACTTTCTAAAATTTCAGCATATTTTACCACGCCTTCCTTGTCTACAACAAAAGCAGAACGTTTTGCCACATGCTTCATTCCCAGTACAAAATCTTCATACAAAGCACCATAAGCAGTTGCTGCAACCTTGTTGAAATCTGACAATAAATCAAAATTTAACGATTGTTCTGCCTTAAATTTTTCTAACACAAATAAAGAATCAACAGAAATTCCCAAAACAACAGCATCTGCATCATTGTAAAAAGAAATACCATCTCTTACAGAACATAGCTCTGTTGTGCAAACCCCTGTAAATGCCAATGGAAAAAACAATATTAAGACTGTTTTTCCTTTAAAATCTGAAAGGCTTACCTCTTTTTTCTCCGTATTGTAAAGCTTGAATTCTGGAGCTATATCACCAACTTTTAAAGACATTGTTTTTGTTATTTGTGAAGTATTTTGAATTAAGTAGATTGGAAAAAGAACCCATCAAAAGTGTGTCGATTATTTATGTTTACCTACTTAAATTCAAATTTCTTCTATTTTAAAATTATGGCAAAGGTAAGGATATAAGGTGGGTATAAGACAATAGTTTAAACAATTTTTGGCTAGACAAATATGTAAGTACCTAAACAAAAATAATCGTCATTTCTGGCGAGGTTATTTTTTCGCTAGGCTAGGCAAAAAATCTATGCATAGCCTAGCTCTGATTATATTTTTTAACGACGCATAGTGAAAAAAGGGACTCGGTCCAACGTTCGGTCAGAAATGTGTCGATTATTTTTATTTAGGTACTTATTGTACATTTGTCAAAAAATTTAAAATGCCTGTAGAATTTAAACACCCATCAGCTACCAAAACTATAATGACGGAAATGGTCCTTCCCAATGATACCAATGCCTTGAACAACCTTCGAGGAGGTAAAATTTTGCATTGGATGGATATTGCAACAGCAATTAGTGCCCAAAAGTTGGCGAACAGACCAGTCGTAACCGTTTCTGTTGACCATGTTTCTTTTCTAAATCCAATTAAGTTGGGCGATGTCGTTACAATTGAATCGAAAGTAACCAGAACGTTTAATTCTTCAATGGAAACCTTTGTTCAAGTTTGGGCGGAAAATTTGCCGACTCAAACTAAGTACAAATGTAATGATGCCTATTATTCATTTGTAGCATTGGATAGCAATGGAAGACCTACTAAAACCACCGAATTGGTTCCTGAAACGGATGATGAAAAAGATCAGTTTGAAAAAGCAATGAAACGAAGACAATTGAGGTTGATTTTGGCGGGACGAATGAAACCTGAAGAAGCAGACGAACTTAAATCTTTGTTTGCTCAATAGTTTATAGCAAAATAAGTGATAAGACCAATTTAAAAAACATTACAATATAATTCAAGGTTTTGACAATTAGTATTTTGTGAAATTTATTTGTGTATGTTAATTTGATCTTATCACTTACATAGTTTTAAATATTTGATTAACAGTGGTTTGTGATGTGGTTTGTGGTAAATGAAGCATTTATACATATTTTAACGACTCAGATTATAAATGATAAAGTATTGATATTAAACATTTTCGTAACATTTTCGTATTACTAGTTGATTGAATGTTCTTCAACGTAATTTTCAAGCTAATGGCATTCAACTCAATAACTAGGAAAGGAGATGGAAAAAATATTTGATTATCTGTTGTTTATAGATGATGACAAAGCAACAAACTTTTATCATAATTATGTTGTGGATCATTCTGGTTTAGTAGAAGAGCAAAAGTTCTTTTCTTCAGCTAAAGATGCATTGACTTATTTGGGAAAAATTGAAAGTGGGGAAATTGACAAGGTTCCTGAAGTGATTTTTCTGGATATAAATATGCCAGAGATAAATGGATGGGAATTCCTTAGCCTTTTTGAAAATGTTAAACTCCCCAATCCGCCAAACATTGTTGTAATGACGACCTCAGTAAGCCCTTCCGACATGGAAAAAGCTTCTTCTAATCCTTTGGTTATGGAGTTTCACAACAAGCCTTTAACAGCCGAATACCTTAAAAATCTGAAAGAGAGAATATTATTAGAAACGGCTTAATCACAGATTACAAACTCTGTTTTATTAAATTTACTTCTGTACCAAAAAATAAATTTGCTGTTTCTTCAAAAGCAGGTGTGAAATCAGATACAAAAAATTGGTGATCTTGTCTTTCGTTTTGTTCTCTCAATAGATTGTTTTCCTGCAAGCTGTTTCTCAATTGTTTGGCTACAATTGTAGGCGCATCAAAAACCTCAATCTTATTTTCAAAGTAATGTTCAATTTCCGTTTTTATAATGGGGTAGTGGGTACATCCCAATATCAACCCATCTATTTCATTCATAGGTTTTACTCCAAGGTAGTTGTCCAATAATGCAAACAGTAAATGTTTTTTGTGATGTAATCCTTCTTCAATAATTGGAACCAATGATCTTGTTGCTTTTGAATGAACGATCAAATCTGATTTATGCTTTAGTAATTTTTTTTGGTAAATTTCAGAATCAACTGTTACTTTCGTTCCAATCACACCAATCGTTTTTATTTTAGACGATTGCGTTACAGCTCTAACAATTGGATCAATAACGTTGAAAATAAGAACATCTTGAAACTTGTTTTTAAGATGTTCATAAGCAACTGCCGAAGCTGTGTTGCAGGCAATGACAATAGATTTACATTTTTTCTCCAATAAAAATTTTGAAATATTGGTTGAATATTCTTTGATTGCTTCAGGTGATTTATCACCAAAGGGCAAGTGTTCAATATCACCAAAATAGACAATGTTTTCTTTTGGTAATAATTTGCAAACCGCATTTGCAACAGTCAGTCCACCAGTTCCTGAATCAAAAATTCCAATTGGATTGTTTTTCATGTATTTTATTTGTATTATTCTTCTAATTTTTCAGTTTTAGTAATTTTACCCTCTTCATCATAATAGTTTACAATTGCTTTATCCCAAAATACTTCTTGAAATACAGTTCCATTTTCACGATAAAATTTCCATACTCCTATAGCTTGATCACCTTTATAATATTTTTCATGAATTGATTTCATTTAAATTTTTTACAAATGTATATAACATAAAAAAACCGTCCGCCATTGGCGAACGGTTTTTCGACCATTTTAATTCTTTTAACAGAATAATACTATAACATACTATTCTACAAAAATGTTCCTTTTTTACATTCCTAATTTTGATTTTACCAAAGCTGTAACATCATCTCCAGGAGGGAAATAAAGTAACACCCCAGTTGAAGTATCAAAAATATAAGTGAAACCGCCTTCAGAAGCCACTGATTCAATTGATGTTTTAATTTTGTTGATAATCGGTTCTGTCAAAGCTTGTTCTTTTTGGATAACTTCCTGTTGAGCTTTTACAGAAAATTCTTGCATTCTTTGTTGCATACCATACAACTCTTCCGTTCTTGTTTGCTCTTCCACTTTTGTGATAATTCCAGACTGAATATCGACTTGTAGTTTCTCAACTTTTCCAGCATATTCTTGCTGCATAGTAGCCAGTTGCGATTCTTTTTGTTTGCTGAAAGTTTCCAAAGATTTTTCAGCAGATTTCCAATCTGGTAGTTGTGATAATAAATCAGCACTGTTTAAATGTCCAAATTTTTGTGCCGAAACAAAATTGCTTACACTCATCAAAATGACTAGAGCAACAAATGATTTTAATAAATATTTCATAATTGTAATTCTTTCTTTTAATAAAGGAGTAATTTAAATTTAAGTGAATATTGAATTCATAAAACTTAAAAATTCCTAAGCTGGGTTATTGGAGTTTTGCTTTTACTAATGCTTTAATATCTTCAGTATCTTGTGCAAAAACAACTGCACTACTAACACTGGTATCGAAAATGTAGCTAAAACCATTTTCAGTTGCAACTTGTTCAATAGCTCTTTTAGCATTTTCAAGCAATGGGGTTAAAACTTCTTGTTCTTTTTTTAGTACTTGTTGTTGAGCGTCCAACTCAAACTGAGCGATGCTTTTTTCAAGTTCCATAATTCTTTGTTGCTCACCTTCTAATTCAGCTTGAGAAATATTTCCAGCCTCATACCTTTTTTGTAAAGATGTAATTTCGGTCTGATAATTTTCAAGCTTAGAATTGTATTGACTTTCAAGATTCTTCTGTAAGTCCGCAACTTGTTGTTCTGCTGATTTCCAAGCAGGTGTTTCAGCGAGCAATTCTGCTGAGTTTAGGTGCCCAAATTTTTGAGCATTTGTAATGCCAGTATTCAAAATAAAAGCACATACAATGACAAGTGCTAGTTTCGAAAGGCTACTTGATAATTTAATTATCATAATTCATAAGTTGTTTAATCATTGCAAATATAGCAATATTAACTAATTCCTGATTGAAAGTAAATTATTTAGTGATCCCAAGATCTTCCATAATTTCACTTGTTTTGTCATATTTTTCATTGGCAAACAAGATTGAAACGCCACTTGATTTATCTAAAACAAAGTCGTATGCTCTTTGCTGTGCCATTTTTTCGATCGCAGCATAGATTTTATCTTGAACAGGTTTAACCAATTCTTGTCTCTTTTTATACAATGCTCCTTCAAAACCAAACTTTTCCTTTTGAAAATCTTTCATTTCTTTCTCTTTGGCAATGATTTCATCTTCTCTCTTTCTTTTCATATCATCAGTCAACAAAATTTCTTCTGCCTGATAAGTCTTATACATTTGATCAATAACCTCATATTTGCCTTGGATTTCTTTTTGCCACTTTTCAGTTATTTTATCAATCTCTTTTTGAGCTTCTTTATATTCGCCCATGCTGTTTAATACTTTTTCCGTATCTACATACACTATTTTTTGAGCATTGATGAAAACAGTGCTTGTCAAAATAAATGCTGCAAGTATTATTAACTTTTTCATAACAGTAATTTTAAATGTTAAATTTCAAACTAGGACTTACCTTCTCATAGAAGGTTTATATCCAAATTGAAATGCTTTTTATATTAACAAAAATTTAGGAACAAAAATCTAACTTTTCAACGAAAAAGACTCCATTAAATCAACAAAAGTTGCATTTAAACCCAAAATGCTTCGATATTTTTGCTTTCAAAGCCTTTATTACCACTATTCAGGGTTGAATCCAAGTACAAAGTGGAATTCTCCAAAGTAATTTAAGTACTTGCTAAGTTTATCTTCTGGGAAATAAGAACGTCTATCTTTGTCAAAACCAACTCCCCAGTCAAAGCCCATTAATCCAAACATTGGTAGATAGATTCTCAAACCCATTCCAGCAGAACGATTCAAATTCAGCGGATTGTAATCTCTGAAACTGTTCCAAGAGTTACCACCTTCTAAAAATGCAAGTGCATAGATAGTTGCAGAAGGATTTGGACTTAAAAGATAACGCATCTCTACTGTCAATTTACTCATATATGGATCTCCCAATTCAACACGATTTAAATTGCCATCGCCGTTAATATCTTTAATGACGGTGTTTTTTGTTATTTCATTTTCATTATATCCTCTTAAAGAATAAATATCTGTACCAGCAAGGAAACCATTTATTTGATTGGATAAACCGTCACCACCAATCCAGAAACGTTCAAATGGAGCTGTACCAATTTGATCATTGTAATGACCGAGGTAACCACCTTTTCCTGAAATTCTAACAACCAATTTATCAACCAATTCAGTATACCATTCTGCTTTGAACTTCCATTTATGATACTCTGTCCATTTATATTTATCATTATCCTCAAGGATAGAATAGTCTTTATTATTAAAGGCAGAATACGGAGGCGTTAACTCAGCTGTTAAACTAATAGTAGAACCGTTTCTGGGAAAAATAGGGTTGAATACAGTTGAACGAGATAGCGTAGTATTAAAACTAAAGTTGTAATAATTTCCATCTGTCACCAAAAATTGTTCTACCCAATTGTCTAATTTGAAATGAGATAATCTTACTGCATTTATTAAAGTGAAATTATCATCAGGCCAACGCAGTCTTCTTCCTAGAGATACTGTTACTGAATTATTAACCAGTAGACGAGTAGGGTCTTGAGAAAAATCAAACAATCCATTTCTTGAAGGATAATAAGCTTGTCTTGCACGAGAAAGAGAAACTGTAAATGCATTTGGTTTTTTACCACCTAGCCAAGGCTCAGTAAAAGATGCACTCAAAGATTGGAAACTTGGTCCAGTTGCTTGAAATCTAATTGACAATCTTTGTCCATCACCAGAGGGAATTCCACGTTGACGCCAAGCTTCTTTAGAAAAAGTATTTCTCAAAGAAAAGTTGTTGAAGGAAACCCCAACACTACCAACCAAAGATGTTCCTCCCCATCCAGCGGAAAGCTCCAATTGATCAGAAGGACGTTCTTCTACCTGATACTTAATATCTACCGTTCCATCTTGCGGATTTGGAATTGGCTGAATGCCAATAGATTGCGGATTGAAATAGTTCAAAGCTACTAACTCTTGTTGCGAACGAATCAAATCCGTTCTTCTAAATTTATTACCAGGTTTGGTAAACAAAGCACGTCTAATTACGTGCTCATTTGTTTTTGTATTTCCACCAATAACTATATCATTAATGGTTGCTTCAGGTCCTTCATAAACCCTCATTTCCAAATCAATAGAATCATTGTCGATACTGGTTTCAATTGGTTGGACATTGAAAAATAAATATCCATCATCCATATATAATGCACTAACATCACTTCCTGTTGGATCACCAAACAATCTTTGATTTAATTTGTCAGCACTGTAAACTTCTCCTGGATCAATGCTTAAAATTTTATTCAAAGTTGCATCATCGTATTTTGTATTTCCTGTCCAATCGAAGTCTCTAAAGTAATAACGATTGCCTTCATCCACTTTTATATGAATGTCTAAATGTCCATTGTCAGCAACCACAACTGAGTCGCTTACGATTCTTGCATCACGGTACCCCTGAGAGTTGTAATAAGAGATAATAGATTTTTTATCTTCTTTGAAATTATTTTTTTCATATTTAGAAGAAGAGAAAAGTCCAAACCTAAACTTATCATCAAAATAATTCATTGCATTACTAATAGAAATATTTGCCAGGGTTGGAATCAGTTTGGCTTTTTTAATATCCTTCCATACTCTATTTGGAGCGTTGGGATCAATTTTAGTTTTCCCTTTGGTATGCTCCATACTTTTTTTCAATTTTCTAGGATAAACATTATCCACACCAGTAAAAATTACATCATTTATTTTTACTTTTTTACCTCTTTGAACAATGATATCAAGAATAACATTATTGGGTCTAAGTGTATCGTTTGTTTCAGTTAAATCAACAGTAGTGTGAAGGAATCCTTTGTCAACAAAGTAAGCTTTTGTTTGAGTGATTACTTTATTTTTGGTATTAGAGTCTAAAATTCTTCCAGCTAACAATGGCAATTGATCTCTTAGTTCATCAACTTCCGAGTTTCTAACCCCTGTGAATTTGAATTTAGACATTCTAGGAAGCTCTGTCAGTTTTATATCCAAAAAAACAATATTGTTAATTATTTTGGATGCATAAATTTCAACATCAGCAAAAAGCCCTTGTTTCCAAAGTGTTTTAATTGCCTTAGGAATTTTATCACCAGGCACTTTTATAATGTCTCCAACCGCTAATCCAGAAAGAGAGGATAATATTTTCTCATCTAAAAACTGGGTTCCAGAAACTGTAATTCCTCCAATTTCATACTCTTTAACAGCATCGTAAACCATCTTTTGAG
>JAHDGP010000202.1 GCA_020627525.1 Bacteroidota bacterium | reverse complement strand
ACTGCTTGAAGGCATTTTAAATTCAACACTAAAAGGCAATTGGGTATAAATGCTTTCACTGCCCATTCCTAGAGACCCCTCTCCTACCCCTTCGCTCATAATTTTGAACTGCGTTATTTCATCAGAGGTATAAAAAGAGAATCTTGCTACCCCCTCTTCATTTGTTTTCAAATCAGGATTCCAATAAATCGTTTTACGAAAATCGTCTCTTACTGGATTTTTATTTTCTGTTTCGTATTTAGGCTCATAAAAAGTTCTTGCTTTATAATATCTTGGTGGCGGTGGCAAATTAGGCGCCATTCTTTTTCCTGCAACTCTAATAGGCATATCCAATACTTCATCAGCCATCACCTGCTCCTTTACATTTACATCTTTAGCATCCAGAATAATTTGGTCATCCATAACATTAATTGCTGGTGGTGGTGCTTGTGCATTCCACTCCATTCCATCAGCATCATCCATTTCCATTGCCTCTGCTTCTTCCATCATCATTTCTGGCATTGCTTGCGGTCCTCCTGCAGCTTGTGGTCCTGCTTCTGCTGCCTTGTTCATAAACCTTCTATTCTTATTATTTCTCTTACCACCTCTAGCTGCAACCACATTCATCTCCATAATGACAGGACCATTTTCTAAATAAAAAACATTCTCTTCCGCCTTTAATTTAAAATCACTTAATGGTATCGTTAAACGCTCATATCCCAAATAGCTGATATTGATTTTTTCTGCTTCACTTGGGATGTTTTCTAATTTAAAATTGCCCTCCCTGTCTGAGGTCGTCCCCACTCTGGTACCTTCAACATACACATTGGCATATGCAATTACTTCATTTGTCTCTTTACTTAAGGTCTTTCCACTTACGGAACCTCTCAAAATTAAGTTATTTGTATAGTCTCTAACAGTTGCAGAAATAGTTTGCTCTCCTATTTCACAAATTAGTGTTATTGGTTTCTCCGTCAAATCTATTTCTAAGTCTCTGATTTCAAACTCACAGTTTTCGTTTGTCAAGACAAATTCACCTGTTTCTTTTACAATAATTCTTTTAGGCTTTTCAGTACAAGAAAATTTTTCATCCAAGCGACCTTTTATAATTTTCGCTTCTGCTAAAAATTCTTTTTCCTTTTTCAAATCTCCTTCTAATACTTCTTTCCATTCAAAGCCTCGCCAGCCGTGAGTCATCATCAATAGCGCTAATGCTTCGTCTGCTTTTTCTTCTTCTTTATCAAAATAAAATGCAGGTTCTTCAATTTCACCTTTGAGATCAGATGATAGTAATAATTCAGACAAAATACCACCTTGTTTATCGTCAGCAAAGCTCAGTAGTGATTCATCTACAACTGCAACAGAAAAATCTCCTCGAACGGATTTGCCAGCGTCATCCGTAACTTTAATGCTTGCATTTACTTTTTCTCTTGGCAGGTATTTGTCCTTATCCGTTTCAATAGCTACATTTAGTTTGCGATGCTTGTTTACAAAAACCAAACGTTCGGATTGGGGAACACTTTTATGGTCAAATAGCGTCAATTGCACTATTCCTATTGGAAATCCGTTCAAGTCAATTTCAATAACTTGCTCTTGTTTTGCTCCAGTAATATCTTGCGAAAAATATTTTTTCCCTTTAATTTGAGCAATCAAACTAGCGTCTTTCGATGACGATTTGCAAATATTTAGCCTAAGCGTTGTTTTATTTTGATCTAAAACTTGTCTAGAGAATGCATCTGCAATGGGGTCGGGTAGTGGGTACTTTTCAGTTATCCCTTCTGGCTGTGTAATCTGTGCGTAATATTGCTTTCCCTTTTTAGGAATAAATTCACACAAACCCATTCCATTGTGAAATGAGTCGAATGTGGTTATTTCATTATCAGAAGCATCATAAACAACTCCTTTTACATCAGCAGCCTTTCCAAATTCATTGATCGCTTTGAAGGCTATTTTATTTTGAATATTTGAAACGACAGATCCACCTTCTGGAAAAAATTGCAAATCAATATTGTTAAGAGTAATTGGAATTGCTCTTGAAATAGATTCTGTAAAACCTTTGTTGGAAAACACGATATTTATAATTCCATCATTGCTAACCAGTTCATCAGGTAATGTAAAATCAATAACTGCTTTTCCTTCCTGATTGGTTTTTATATTTTTTCGATCTATTTCATTTCCATTTATAGAAACAACAAGATTTAAGCCTTTATCAACAATTGCTTTTTTATCAATTCCTCTTAAATCAAAATCTGCTTTTACACGATCACCAGGTCCATAAGCTTTTCTTTGAAAATCTAATTTCATTAAAACACGAGGAAGTACTACATTTTGAACCTGAATTTCTTTTTCAAAAACATTGTCTTCACCAAAATTTTTCATCCAGTTGGTGTATGCTTTTATTTTATATAAGCCACCTGGAGCAGAGTGGGGGATTGTGAAGTCTCCAAAACCTGATCCGTTGTTGGTGAGGAGCGTTATTTTTTTCTCAACAGCACCTTTTGGGTTAATCAGTTCTACATAAACTATTTCACTTCTTTTATTTGGTAAATAAGCTGCATCTGTTACATATGTTTTGAACCAAATATCATCGCCAGGCTTATAGAATGGTCTATCTATGTGTAAATAGAGATAGTCATTAGAGTTTTCACTTTGAAAGGCTTTCAATTTTCCCAATATCTTTTGAAGGGCTTTTGATTTATCAGCATCAAAAGACAAAAGAAAAATAGAGCAGAGTAGGGTAGAGGTTAAAATTATCAAGGTCTTCATTGGTCTTTTATTAGTAAAATGATCAGTTCTATATAAGATACACATATTATTGACAATGCAATACCCGCAAAAAATGATCAATATTTAGTCTTTAGACCAAATAATACCAAAAAGATTAACGAAAACGAATGATACGAAGCTTATTCGTTGATCATTTCAATTTTTTCTTGAGCCAAATTGACAAAATCAGACACATGTTCAGGAGTATTGCTATCTAGTAAGTCTAACAACCAGAATTTAGGTTCTTCGTCGCCACCTGTATGATATTCCACATACATACCACCCCAATCTCCAGCATCTGGTTGACCAATAACAGTTTTTGAATCTCTTAATTTTTCAAATGGAAAAGCAGCTTTTAAATCACTAACCATCTCATACTTAGCTGCTGATAATTCTATGAATTCTCCTTCATATAATCCTTGTGAAGTAGGGTAGTGGTCGTTGGTATCTTCATATAATTTACCATCCATTATCTTAAAAATTTCAATACATTGTTCTCCTTGGCAAAACCCATAGAAATGACCAAAAACCATATATGATTCATCAACTTTTTCAACTGGATCATCCTCATTTTCAACACTACAAGAAAAAAAACAAAGAAATGATGCGAATAAGATTCCAAGAAGACTATTAAAATTTTTCATATAATTGGATTTTTATTTTAAATACCTGATTGTTAGTATATTAATAACGCAAAAAAATCCATAATAGTGGGTATTTTGTACATTTTTTTTTCATTATCTAAAAATATTAACGCTTAAGATAAATCAAATCAAGCACAATGAATTGCGTCTCAACTTCTTAATTCGAATTAGATCGTACATCCAATGCATCACGTATACCATTTCCAACAAGGTTGAAACCAAGCGTCAAAATCAAAATTGCTATACCAGGTAAAATCGCTAAAAAGGATTTGGATGAACCTATGTATTTGTAATATTCATTAAGCGTGGTTCCCCACGAAGGGCGAGGAGGTTGTACACCAATTCCCAAGAAACTCAAACCAGCTTCGATGATAATGGCTGAGGCAAAGTTGGCAGCTGTAATTACAATTACAGGACCAACAATATTTGGTAAAATATGCTTGAAAATCGTTCTAAAATCTGAAAAACCCATACTTTGAGCCGCTTCGACAAATTCTTTTTCTCTGATACTGAAAAATTGTCCTCTGACAATACGGGCTACTTCTACCCACATCACCAAACCAACGGCTAAAAATATTTGCCAAAACTCTCTACCTAAGGCTAATACCAAAGCAAAAACCCACAAAAGTAGGGGAATGGACCAAAATACGTTGATTATCCACATAATCACTTCATCGACCCAACCACGGTAATAGCCGGCAAGAGCACCCATTGTTATACCTATTAAGAGTGAAATTAAAACGGCTACCAAACCGACGGAGAGTGAAACCCTTACTCCTAAGATTAGTCTGCTAAGGTTGTCTCTGCCAAACTTGTCCGTACCTAGTAGATATTTTTTTGATTCTATGTTGTTTTGTTTTATTTCAGATTGAAGCTGATCAATACTGTAGCTCTGTTGCTCATTTACAATATTCTTAAAATTTATTTGACCACCATCATTTGAGATTGTAGGATTTTCCAATGAAATCGGATGAACCACATCGGCTAACTTAAAAGTATCCAGTTCTCCAGCTCTTTCTCTTCCCGTGTATTTCTCAACAATTACTGCATCACCTTGAAATTCGTACTTGTTTATAGGGATGTATTGATGTGCACTTTCTCTTCCTTCCCATAAATATCTAAGTATATTTGGGCTTTCTACTTCTCGATTTTTGCGCACTTTGAGCATATCAATTGTGAAATTGGGCTTTTCGGTTGCTATTTCCAAAATCTGCTCATTGGCATCGGGAGAGGCATCGGGAACTATTGCATAGGCAAAAATTGCAATCATCACAGAAATAAAAATTATTATTAACCCCAAAACTGCCGCCTTATTTTTCAACAAACGTTTAAGTGCTTTCTGATTTGGCGACATGTACACCACCTCAGATCCTTTATTTTTTCTACCTAAGCTCATAAATAATTTTCATAAATTTTGGTTGGGAAACAGAGTTTTGACAAAGTTGATTTTACTTCACAATTCTCCCTTTCCAATTATAGCTCCTAAAGTTACCCAAAAATCCTATTACTAAAATGTAGAAGAACTGAAAAATTTCAGCTGGTATAAATATCCACAAAAGATGTTTTCTACAGAAAAAGTCACTAGAAACTCTTAAAAAAAGGAAGTCTGCGAGTAGCTTACAAACAAGTTGTCCACATATCCACAATCTAAATTGTGGATAATCTAGCATTAATAACATAGTTATCCACAGGATGTTGATATGAAAAATCCATACCAAAGCCAGAAAAAAGATGATTTTCCAGTCAGAATAGAACCTTGATTTGGATGCCCATCTAATTCGTTGGTGAAAAAACTCGGTCATATTTTCGGGCGGATCGGTTTTTACAACAACTTCAGGACTCTTTAAAAAAGCTATTTTTCCAGGATATTTTTTATCAATTTTTTCCATCAGCAACAAATCATCACCTGAAGCAATATGATCAATTCCAGTAAATCCATCAACAGCAAAGTAAGCAGCTTTTTCATAAGCCAAATTTGCTCCGTTGCTCATGTTTGAAATTTTCCAAAAGTTTGAAGCACCTGTAACGCCCATCATTCCTATAAATTCAAGTGCAAAAATTTTCTTCAATAAGCTTTTATCATTTTCATTGAAAACCACTGGTCCTGTTATGAATTTCACATCATTTTGTTCATAGTAATCCACAACTGTGGACAAACATGTGGATAGAAGTTCACAATCGGCATCTGTTGTAAAAATCAATGTTCCTTTTGCTTTTTCTATAGCAGTTTTGATTGCAAATTTTTTAAAAGCAATCAAATTTTCTGGTTTTTCAATCTCTTGAAGATGAATGACTTGTAAATTTTCAGCATCCATATTTTCAACAATGGAAGCTGTTCGATCTGTTGAATGATCATCAACGACAATGATTTCATAGAGTGGGAGAGGGTAGTCTTGATTTAATATTGAATTTATGCATTTTTCAATATTTGATTCTTCATTTCTTGCAGGAACAATTACAGTGACAAACGTTTTGGGCTCGTTTCCTGATTTTTTCCAAACAGGCAACTTTAGCCAACCAATTGTATAAGCTAAAACAAGTGAAACATAAAAAACTGTCAAAATTGCGGAGCACCAAAACCAAATCATCCAAAACATAGGTGATAAAATTAGTGATTAAAGAATCATGAAAGATGAATAATGAAAAATTCATCATCAGAAAATTGTTTCAATCTAATTTATCAAACCTGTAAAACTGATTTTGCAGTAAATATTTTAACTCAAGTTTTAGAAGTTTTAACCTGAATCTATGCGACATATTTTTTTGAAACTAGGAATTGTAAAATTATTCTCTTCACCTAAAACGGCAATTTTAGCTTTTTAAATTTCCGAATTTCATGGTCGAGTGGGGGAGAGGTGAAAAAAAATTTTACGAAAAACAGTATTGTTAACATTATAAATCGCTGAAAAACAGCGATTTATTCAAAGTTATCCACCTCTATAAAATCATAATGCATAATAGATTGATTAACAATGACTTAAAATCGAATTTTATCCACACCGATGTTAGGTATTTGTTGATAAATGTGCGAAAATGGTGGGTAAAGGTAGTGTCCTATTTTTTATGTTGACAACTTGGTACTTATCAACTTTATGAACACATGATGTAGACAGCCTGTGAATACAATCCACAAGAATGTTTTCAACTGGATAAGGTTATACACATGTTGTGGATTATGTGTGTATAGCCCTATATTTAAGCTCTTTTATGTTGAAAACATGTGTTGATTTCTTTGATAAATGTTGATTTCTAGGAATCCAAGTCATTTTCAATTTTTTTTTAGACAAATCCACAGCCCTAATAGTATTAATAATAAATACTTTTTTAAAAATTAATTTAATATTAAAAATTTAAAAGTGGATAATTGCTTTAAAAAATTAAAAAAAGGAAAATTCGAAATTTCAAAAATTTCCCTAAAATTGATTATTTTTTTTCAAAAAATTTAAAATCAAAAGTTCCGCGAAATTTTAAAAGTTGTAAACAGTTTTATACACAGGTGTTGATAAGTGCGCGATCAAGATTGTACTTGGAAATGAAACTTTGGTTTTGGTGCAAAATTTTTAGGAATGGAAAACAAGGAAGAGTTTATCGAATTTATTCAAAACATCTGTGAGAGACCAAGAATGTTTTCTTCGGGATCTTTTGATGAAACAGCTGCCTTTATCCAAGGTTATGCTTTTGGAAGCGCAACACCAATATCAGACAGAGTGTTTGATCGTTTTGTTTGTGTGAAAAACTCTTTTCCCTCGAACTATGTTTGGAGCATTGTAATTAAGCTTTGTACGAAAAGTGATGTCGAAGCAATACAGTTAACAAAAAAGACAATTCTGGAGTTTGTTGAACTGAGAGAAAAAATGTCTGATGATGAACTGATTCAATTTGCTATAGATTCTGTTGAGCTGGAATCTGTAGAAGTATGTGAATCAATACAAGTGTTTAAAGTGTTTGACAAAGCTCTATTATATGGTGATAAGAAGATATTGGAGCCAATTGTTAAAGCTAATAAAAATGCAGAAATTCTATGGCAAGGCAAATATCCAAAAGATGTTGCAATATCATTAGAAGATCTTTCAAAGAATCAACCTGTGAAGAAAATTTTTGAATCAGAAGATGGGAAACAGATTAAACTAATTGCTCATGGTTGGCCGTTTTCGATTGAAATGAACTTTATAGATGGAAACTGGAAAGTAAATGCTGATGATATTATTGAAATGTGGATGGCTAATATTTCATAGAGCATAATTCCTTGTTAAGTAGGTAAATTAAATCAATATTTTTTCGAAAAAAATTTTAATCAAAAGTAGAGTAGGGGAGCAAGAATTTTAAATCACAGTTTTTATGGATGAATCACTGTTAATTTTTGAATTTTATTGTTAGAATCAAACTCTACAATGTCTACTCCATTGAGGGTTTTTTTGCTGCCGTCATCTTGAGTTAAATCAAATAGAAAATGTATGGCAATAGAACCACTTTTTTTTGAGCCATAAATCTCTTGAAGCTCAATTTTCATATTGGTAACAAACTCAGCGGTTTCTGCGAAGAAGTCTCTTGCACTTTTTACTCCATTCATATCGACGATTCCATCTTCTGAGAATAGGTCGATTAGTTCAGAAATTTCTCCTTTAAGAAAGTGATCAAAATAAGTATGTCCAATTTTAATTAGCTCTTGCATATTTACTTTATTATTATATAATTATATTTTATCAATATAAGAGAAATTTTCGAAAAAGTAAATTCGTCAACAAATCAATTCATTCGATTTAACTTAGTAAAGCGAAAAGAATAACTTGAACCAATTTATCATTATTTTTTTCTGATTT
>JAHDGP010000201.1 GCA_020627525.1 Bacteroidota bacterium | reverse complement strand
TCACTGGCAAGATGCTGTATATTTGGATAAACGTCCTGATGCCAAAAACCCTATTCATAGATTAGAACAAGTTAAACATAAGGGAAACTTAAAAAGAAATGGCAATTATAAAATTGATCGGAAATTTAATATTCCTGGAAACTTATGTGGAGAATACTATGTGTATGTCAAAGTAGATAATTATGACCTGGTCTTTGAAAACGAAGAACCAAACAAGAATTTATTTGTTGCCAAACAAAAAATAAATATTTTGCCACCAGATTATATTGTTAAAAATATAAACATTCCTTCAAATATTAAATCTGGAACGGATGTAGAAATTGATTGGACTTTGAAAAATATTGGAGAGGGGAATTTAAACAGCACGTTAAAAACCTGCTTTTATCTATCTAAAAATTCTACTTTAAATGGAGATGCAGAATTACTTAAATGTATTGATTATGATGCAAAATTGAACAATGAAGAAATTTTTACTAAAAAAAATGATTTATACATTCCTATTGAGGCAGATGGATTGTATCAGTTAATTGCTAAAATAAATTCTAGTTATATTGGAGGTTGTGAGCGTAAAGAAAATAATGTAAGCATAAGCAAAGAGTTTGGTGTCAACCTTGCTCCACAACCAGACCTTACTGTTGTTGAAATAAATGCACCCACAGAAGTTGTAGAAAATGGGATTTTAATGTTTAATTATACAGTTGAAAATGAGGGAGAAGGAGCCGCCAATGAGAATAGTTGGAGAGATGCTTATTTTCTCTCTAAAAGTCCTGACTTGCAATCTGGGAATTATATTTCTTTAAATTCGTGGCCTATTAGACCGCCTTTACAAATTGAGGAATCATACAATAAAAAAGTGAGATTAAAATTGCCTTACAGAGTGAGTTCAGGAGACTATTATTTGATTGTTCAAACAGACGAAGGAGGAGATATATTTGAAAGTAATAAAGAATACAATAATATTAAATCTACTCCAATAAAAGTCTTACCAGAGCCAATAATTGACCCCATTGATTTTGATTTGATTGCTGGAAGAATTGATTATCCTACGTCAATAAAATCAGGACAAACCATTAACATTAGTGCTCATGTCACTTTGGATAAAGAGGACAATAGAGCAGTAAAAGCAAACTGGACCGACTATGTATATTTATCAAAAGACAAGTTGATTTCTAGTGACGATCAATTGATTTTTAGAAATAGATTTTATTATGAAAATATCCATGATAATTATACAATAAATGATCGTTTTGAAGTGCCCAGAGAAATGAGTGGAGATTATTATTTGATTTTTCAAGTAGATAAATACAATAAAGGAAAAGAAAACGATGAAACAAATAACAGTAGTGTTAGTTCCCTACTAAAAATAGAATATGTGGAACCAGTTGATCTTAATATTTTAAGTTTAAATTGTGATTCACTGGGATTTACTAATAAACCATTTCCAATAGAATACCAAGTGAATAATATTGGAAAAGGAAAGACAAACAATGAGGTTTGGATAGATAAGATTTATCTTTCTAAAAATCCTGAAATTGATAATTCAGATTTAGTTTTGAAAACAATCAGAGAATCTAGAGTACTATTACCAAATGATAGTTATACCAACCAAGTCTCTGTGAATTTGCCTAATGAATTGGGAAACTATTACCTTTTAATGAAAACTGATGATCGAAATAGAATTTATGAACCCAATAATAAAGACAATAATTTAAAAAGAATAAATATAGATATAAGCCGTCCTGATCCCTGCGATTTAATTGTTAATCAAATTAAGTTTACTGAAAAAGTTAAACAATCTGATTTTTTCCATTTTTCAATGAAATTAAAAAATATTGGATACAATGAAGTGAATGGGCAAATGAAGGACATTGTATATTTTTCTAGGGATGACAAATGGGATATTACAGATATTCCTATACGTGAATATAATAGAGAGATACAACTAGATTCTGAAGTAGCACTGACCACATTTTATTCAGAACAATTACCTTATACTGTCGCTGGCGATTACCATTTAATAGGCAAAACAGATGTTTATAATAATATTTATGAATTGAGTGATAGCAATAATCTTTTTACAACACTTGGTAAAGTTTATGTAGATATTCCTGAACTTAAATTAAATGATGAAGTTCGTTTTTTTGCTAAAAATAAAAAACCCAAAGTTTTTAAAATAGAAGTGCCTGAATCAGCTGATAAGGAATCCATTTTACTGAAATTAACATCCAAACAAAAACGAGCAATCAATGAGTTGTTTGTCAGAAAAGGAGAAGTCCCAACAAGAGCAAATTTTGATTTTTCCTATAACTCACCATTCTCAGAAAATCAAGAAATCACAATTCCATATCTTGAACCTGGTACTTGGTATGTGATGGTTTATGCAGATGCAAAAGCATATGGAATTGAACAACGGTTGTCTTTAGAGTCAGCCATTTTAGATTTTGAAATTCGCAATATAGATGTTGCAGATGGAGGAAATACTGGTTTTGTGACTAGTAAAATAGAAGGTGCTAAGTTTAGCCCTAATATGGAAGTTTGGTTGGAAAGTGGCCAAAACAAAATAGAAGCTGTGCGATTGATATATGATAGTCCAACGACAATATATGCAACATTTAACTTGATAGGAAAGAGTGTGGGAACTTATGATGTAGTTATTAAAGAAATGGTTAGAGAAGAAATTGCCAAGAGTGAAAATGCTTTTAATATAAAAGAGGGAAAAATGCCCAAGCTAAAAAAAGAATACATTCATCAAGAAAGAGTGAGAACCAATCGTAAAGCACCTTTTATTATCAAAATAACCAATGAAGGAAATACGGATTATAATATTTCGAACGGCAGAATTATAAGTACGGAAGGTGATCCTATTTCCTATGATTTATCAAATCTAGAAGACAGTAGCAACGACTTGAAAGTATATTTTGAAGAACAACAAAGCTTGAAAAATATTTTAAGACCAGGTAAAACAGCAACCTTCAAAGCTTATGTACAAGCTCCAAATACTCCTGGTAGATCAATAAAATTAATTTACAAATGAGATACTTTATAATTTTAATGTTTTGGGCTTTTATTAATATAAGTGTAAAAGCTCAGTTAAGGAGTGGAGACCCTGATTTATGCAATTACACAAGATTGATTGACAATTTGGCTGAATCAAAAAAAGATACTGCTGAAATCTTGTATTTACAACTATTGGGAGGCTTACAGGAACTTGAAAAATATCGAGAAGATTACTTAGAAAATGTAAAATTTGAAGATGTATTTCCTGCCATATATTATCATGTTACCAGGTTAGAACTTTTAAATATAAAAGAAGGAACATACCAATATCCTATATGGAAAATGAATCAAATGTTGGCTTTTTATGAAGCCTATGATTTCAATAGAAAGAATTGGGATAATGCTAACAAAGATCTTATTGAACCTCATTGGAAAAAACATTTTGATAACGCAGAAGAGACCAACAAAGGACTAAAGTTATGTTGGTATTTGAAAAATACATTGGAAAGTAGCATAGAAGCACATATTATCCAAGACTTACCTAGATCAATTAGGTTCACTAATAATATTGTAAATGTGGATGATAATAAAATATTAGAATCAGAATTTAATGAAGTAAATAACTTGTTTGAAATAGCAACTGGGTTTGCAAAAGATGATATTTACTCAGTAACATGGTGCGATTTTTTAATCAATGTAGCAGATTGGATTGGACTTGATCCGGATGTCAAGGAAATGAGAGAAACAGCTTGGAAGAATGCATTGGATTCAGATTGGAATATTGAATACAATGGCACCTCATTAGTACCACAACCATTTGACGTAGAATTTAGAGAGCAATTATTAAAGAAAGGAAAAAAATATTGTGATAAGGATGCAGAAATAACACCAGAATTAGTTGAAGAAGAACCAGGCTCAGAAATAGAAGTAATAGCTCCTCATGATCCTAACGATATTATTCCTCCCAAAGGCATTGGTCCAGACAATTGGATCAGTAATAATCAAACCTTATTCTATACCATTAGATGTGAAAATGATCCTGTTTTTGCCACTGCACCGGCTCAGGTTATTGAAATTCAACACCCTATAAGTCCCAACGTAGATATTTATAGCATTTCTTTAGGAGATTTTGGTTTTGCCAATCATGTTTTTGAAATACCTGAAAACAAAACGTTTTACTCCAAACAATTGGATCTGACTTCAGAAATGGGAATATTGGTCAATGTGACTGCGGGGCTGGATGTAGATAATAATGAAGCATTTTGGTATTTTGAGTCAATAGACCCACAAACAGGGCTGGTACCAGAAGACCCATTGTTGGGGTTGCTGCCTGTTAATGATACATTGAGTCATATAGGAGAAGGCTTTGTTTCTTACTTTATTCAAACCAATCCAAAGGTAATTCATGCAGATTCTATATTAGCTGTAGCATCAATTGTTTTTGACGAAAATGAAGCTATTGAAACCCCCAAAGTATATAATTTAATAGACGCAATAGCACCAGAAAGTCAAGTAGTTGATTTTAAACAAGTCAATGACAATCAAATTGAACTAATAATCAATTCAATAGATCAAGGAGCAGGTGTAAAAGAGCTTACTGTCTATTACTCATCAGATGGGGAAAGCTATCGTCCTAGAAAAATACCAATAGAACAAAATCAAATTCTTTTCGATATTCAACCTGACATTCCCTACTATTTTTATTCAATTGCTGAAGACTTTGTGGGTAATATAGAATCTAAAGAAAGTGTTATTGAACTCAAAATCGATCTTCAATAAATAGGAGTTAGCAGCCTTCGAGAGCCTCAGGCTGCAAATGAAAACCTCAGGCTGTAAATGAACCCTCAGGCTGCAAATGAAAACCTCAGGCTGTAAATGAACCCTCAGGCTGCAAATGAGAAATTTTTTATCTTTGAGAACCTCAGGCTGCAAATAAGAAATTTGGGTTGGCTTAACAGACTGCTAAGAAGAAATTTATAAAGTCTTTGAAAAGCCTCGGGCTGCAAGACATATTCAAAGGTAGCCTGAGGTATTCGAAGGCTACCTCAGGCTAATTGTTTTACAAAAACTCTACTTTTCCAGAATCTAAGTTGTAATATGCAGGAAGAATCTCAAGTTTTCCAGCTTCTACAGCTTCCCTGATAATAGAAGAACGATTAATTAATTCTTTAGCGTTTAATTCTGCGTTTTTCTTAACGATGTCATTAACAGAAGCTCCTTTTTCAGAAGCACTCAACGCAGGAGTAATATGACTTAACAAATGATTTAAACTGTAGCCATTGTCTCCACCATTCACTGCTGCCGTTACAGCACCACAACTTTGGTGACCCAAAACTACAATTACCGTTGAGCCGCAATGTGCCACTGCATACTCAATACTCGCTAATGAAGAGCTATTGGCAACATTGCCCGCTACTCTAACAACAAATAACTCACCCAATCCAGCATCAAAAGCAAGCTCAGGTACTACGCGGCTGTCCGCACAGCTCAAAATGATTGCATACGGTTCTTGCCCTGATGTAAGTTCGTTTCTTCTATTACTGTCTTGAAGTTTTCCATCCAACTTGTCAGCAACAAATCTGTCGTTTCCGTCAATTAGTCTTTGTTTAATTTCTGAGATGTTCATGTTGTGAATTATAAATTTTAGTGAAATATTTTAATTTTTTATTATATAAAATTTATGTATTGATGAAAGAAGTTTAGAATTTATGAAATCCATTAATACCAAATCTGCTGCAAAAATAATTAATTTAGTCTATTTTAACCTTAAGTTTTTGTTAATTTGGCGTATTACATTTCCTGTAAGATTCATAAAACTCCGTTTCTAGCAATGTGATAAACAAAATATGGTGCTAATTGTTTAGCGCATAAGTTGCTTTTTTGCCAATTTTTCAATGTTGTGAATTAAATATGTTGCACTAGTATACCAACTAGCTTAGAGAAAATTAACTAAGTAATTTTGGGAGTTTAATGGATTTTTTTGCTTTAAATTTATTTAAACTTCCTCTTCGAAATCGTTTAGGGATTCGTGTAACCCCCCTATAAATTTACCAGTAGTTTTTCCATCATTATTCACCTCGCTCAATGCCCAGCCTGGCTCGTTATTTTGGTTATAATTTCCGTCATCAATGAGGTTTGCCACTTGCCACATTACGCCTTTGGTGTATGATTTTAAGAATTCATTAAACGCTGTTTCTCCAATGATCTTTTTTATTTTATCGCTCATTTTATAAATATCATTTTCATAATATTCATCAACATCATCTGCTAAACAAATATTTCCTTCAACATCACAAGTAATATCATTAAGCCCTTTAAGCATTAAGAATCGTCCAAATTGAGGAATGCCTTCAGTGATTTCACTCATTGCCCAACTCAATGGATTTTTTGCACCAGCGTTTTCCATTTTTTGCAGCAATTTTTCCAGTTTTTCCTTTTGCTCTATGTCTAGTTTTTCAACTTCTCGTTTGTAATATTCCCTACTATTAGAATTGTTGAGGTGCTTTTCAATTATATTCATTCTTACTTATTTGATTATAGTGTTTTGGTCAAATTCCAATTTCCATTCTTCATTAACCAATTTGAAAACCAATGTTAGAAAACATTGAAACGAGCAATCTTTACCATTTTCATCTTTATCATGGTATGTTATTTTGGTCAATACAATTCCTGTTTCTTTGTTGATGATTTTATCAATTATTTCATATTCAGTTTTTCAATCCTTATCTGAAAACGATTCAACATTAACCTTTTTGTAATCAGTTGTTGTTCTTGTGTAATTTCCATTAGGCAATATTAGTGAAATTTTACCCTTATCAACCGTTTCTAAAAGAAGATCAATATCTCTGTTTTTAATGGCATCAAAATGGTTTAAAATTGTTTCATCAAGGCTGTTCATTTTGGTATAAGTTTTTTTAAACCTCAATTTAATATTAGTTAACCCAAACTCGAAATTTTGACCAATTATTTAGAAATAAAATTATCTAATTCACTCCACAACTTTTCATATAAATTTGAATATATAATTTCGTATTTATCTTTTTACAGATTCACACATTATTTTTAAACCGTGAAAGCCTTCTTCTTAAGGCTTAAATTGTGTGATAAATTTATTATCAATCAATCGTAAAACTTTCGTTGCATCGTTGATCTCTTTTTTTAGCAGAAGCTGCAAAAATGGGAATTTTAATCTGCTTAAATAAAAAAAAGGGCATTCAGTCAATTGACTGAATGCCCAATGCTTTGTTAATAATAGCAATAATAATATTATTATTTCAACTCTTTCAATAAGGTAGTTGCAGCCAATTTCCCTAAAGTATTTCCTGCTAATGGACTTGCTCCAGTTATCAATTCTCTATCACGTATGCAAGAATCGTCCATTTCAGTATTGGTAATGATTGCCCCTAATTTTGTTAATTCTTCTCCTAACCTCCACGGCATTTCGCCAGGTAAATAACCAAAACTTGGTGTTTGTTTATCTACTGCATCTGGAAATACGGTCATTTTATAACCTTCATATGGAAACTTCCCACCATCCAGTGCTGTTGCTAAAAGTGAGCCAGGTCCGTGGCATAATGTTATTGTAAAAATATTGTTTTCGTGAGTGCTTTGCAGAACTTTTCCCACATTTTCATTTTGGGGAATTCCCAACATTGCTCCGTGCCCCCCTGGAATGAAAACAGCTCCATACGAAGGAAGGCTACTCAATGAATTAGAAACGAAATCGTGAAGACTTTTCGGCTTTTCAAATTGAGATTTGTATTCGTTATAAATCCCTTTTACATTTTCATCTTTTTGCGGCATTGCCCACATTTCAAAAACAACAGGTCTTCCTGTTGGCGTTACAATTTCAAATTCAAAACCAGCATTTTTTAAATGCAACATTGGAAGTAGTGCCTCTACAGGATGATTTCCAGTAGAGAACATTTTTCCATTTTGCATAATCATATTTTTATGCTCGGTAAATATTACCATAATTTTTGTCTTATCTCCTGTGTATTTATCATAGGCAATATTTTCATAGTCAGTGTAATCAGAAGTTGCTAATGCCAATGCTTGTTCAGAAGGGCTATATGAACCATCTGCTTCTAGTTTTGGATCAATACTTAACTGTGGTTTTTCCATTTTCGTTTCATTTTTATTTATAGAGTTTGATTTTTTACTAGTTCCTTGTTTTTCTTGTGCGTTTACAGAAGAAAAGAGTAAAGCAATTGCTAAAA